>DASXUJ010000087.1 GCA_036504895.1 Syntrophorhabdaceae bacterium | reverse complement strand
CAGTTTGATCAGGAATGAGCGTACGTTGATAAGCGGCTTCAAATTTTGCACGGTGCTTTCTGAAAGCGGTTATTTGCCCATCCGAAGAATAGGCTTGCGCACTATTTTCTGCCAGTTCCAACAGACGTTTGCGAAGAAGGAGTTGAGTCTCTACCGGTACATTTTCAGATAAATGCTCTAATAAGTGAGGACGGATATCTTCAGCAATATACCAAGTACCGTCCCATTGCGTCCATACACAGCCTAAACTCTTTACACGTCGAAGGAGGCTTTCCGTTGAACCATCGCTCTGGGTCACTAAGCCTATCGCTTGTCGGGCTATCGCATCATTAAGCGAAAGCGCTGCTGAACAGGCGAAAAGCGCGCGTTTAGCTTTTTCATCACCTGAGAGCAGATCAATATATTCCGAAACTGCTGATTGAGGCATGCTCATATCCTGCTTATCTATATTTTATCATCGTGTTTTGATAAATACAACTGCACGGCTTCACCATGTCCTAATTTACTCGTAAAGCGACGAAATCCCGCAATGCCAATTAATATAATTATAGATTTTTCCCGGTTCTCTATCGATGCCTATTCCAGACATTTTATCGCATATTTCGCATGCCTCATTATCAGTGTAACCCCAATTCGTTTTCAAATGCTTTTCTACATCTTCACGAGTGAAAAAGGAGCCAGCAAAGTCTTCAATTTCAACCCCGAGAAGTTCTTTCGGCCCCCTTGCTCCAGTCGAGAGATACAAACAAACCCTAGCAACAGGAGGATTTGTATCAGGCCGCAGGGCAAGAGTCCTGAGCAGTCGATTTATAATATCGCTTCGATATTGATCTGTAATAATGATACTGACGATTGGTTTTTCAGTTGTTGATGCGAAGGCTCGAAGCTCTTCCAAGGCGTCAATATCTGAGCTTTGCGCCATGTGTCTGCCGAATTGTTCCATAAGCTGCGAAACAATACTCGCTAAATCCAATGGGATATTCGCCTGAATATCAGCGCGTGCAACTAAACATCCGTTCTGCAGACTTGCATCTGCCTCGCACCATCTTGTGAGCTCACGTCCATCAAAATCAGGGTCTTTTGAAAACAAGAAAAGCTTCGTTTCTCCGTTTTGAATTGCCCCCCTGAATCTTGCAACAATTAGATCCCGATCGATACGGCGTTGTTCAGCTCTTTCCGCCTTAAGTATGTTAAGAGCATCAACTTTCAAATCCGGCAACGGCCCTTTTTGAGCGTTGAACGCAACTTTTGCCCACGGTTTTGCCCAACCAATAGTACCGCGGGACATTTCATAGATCTCTGGGCTCAACTGTCTCCACTGCGAATTAAACCACTGCATGATCCAATCCGCCATATCGCGTACGATATCGTCGTCCTTATGCCAAGAAAGTTGAAACTGTAGCTCGTTTCTAAGCATCGGATTAGGCGTTACGATTTGAAATCCCTTGACGAGGGCATGCTTAACCTGGTGCAACTCAGATACGGGGTTTAAATCGTAAAGGCGGTGAATGGTTCGAAAATACCGTGCGCGAACCGGAGAAATATCTAATAGGTCTGCCAGTGCAAGCAGTGTCCCTAAAAGCCGGAGTCGCCCCCGTCGATTGTTGAAAATGTAATCTTCCGAATCAAGCGCTAGAGCAAAATCTGTCCAGTGCGCTCTGGCGATAAGAGCTATAGCTTGGCGCTGGTTAGTATCGGTGATTGGTAGAGTGATTCGCCTTACTTCCGGGCCTATCTGGGCCGAAGAATAAAGAATAAGATCGTAGGCATATTGCGCATGTTTTTCTCTTGCATCAGGCTCATCGAGCTGCATCCCGATATCATGCAAACAGCAAGCTGCTAACAGAACATAAATCTCTTCCGGCTCCAATGGCATCGCGGATTCCATAAGAGGGCGCGTTAAATTATCGAGATTCTGCTCTACTTGCTCAATGTGTGGTTGCCCGTGCGCCGTATATAGTCGGAAGGCTTGCTCAGCCCACATCTTGAGCGTTTCTTTATAAATGTTATCCAATTCACCCGCAAGAGCAGGATTCATTTGTGTAAGCTTGTCATACAGATAACGGTTAGACACAGGAGTTCCTAAATTAATTCAAATTAAAACATCATGAAGTGATGAAGCGGTTCGCTCTTACAGACGGAGCGAACCCATCTTTTATTGAGTATCTATTGCTTGGATTCTATTGTGTTCCATATCTTACAAAATTTCAAGCTAAAAATACTCGGGCGAGCAGAATAGTTGGGCGGAACAAGCCCAAGTAATACTGTGGGGGACGTAGTTGACAAACTTGACTAACTGCCTAAAGGAACCAAATGGACGGCCTGCGGAATTGGCAGATATACGTTGTCACGCTGGTCAACTACCCCTAGGGCCCCTTCACCCCATAAGCCGAAGTTATTCCTCCTGAGCGCCAAACCCCGGTAAAACCTGCCGCTCCACCAAAAAGGGCAAAGAGGGTGAACTGTACCGATCCGACGAGGACACATTGCCCCGTGTTGAGCAAACAAGGTTACGAAGAGAAAGGCATCGCGTCGTGGTACGCTCCGTCTTTCCACGGACGTAAAAAGCCTTAAGGAGTGACTAACTACCTAAAGGAGCCGAACGGACGGCCTGCGGAATTGGCAGATATACATTGTCACGTTTGTCAGCTATGCCCCCCATGGAGCCCCCAAAAGGGCTTTTCCGCGGAAACGGTGCATGACTTGCTTTCCCCTCGTTAAAATCTGCAGAACAGTTTGAAAACGTTCCCTTGACGTGTGTCACGTGACGTGTTACACATAGATAGTGATAAAGACCTTTGCTGATAAACATACTAAGGAGTTATTCACGGCGGGGAAATCGAAACGGCTGCAACCTGACATCATCAGGAGAGCCGTACGGAGGTTGGAGTATGTTGACCTGGCGACATGCATCGATGATTTGAGAGTGCCCCCGAGCAATCGTCTTCACGGATTGAAGGGAGATCGGGAAGGAACGTACGCTATTTCCATAAATGATCAGTGGCGTATCTGTTTCAGATTTGCCGACGGAGATGCGTATGATGTTGAAATAACAGATTATCATTAAGAGGTGTTCAATGAGTATCAAAAATGAAGGCATGAGGAAAATAAAGCCGACACACCCCGGAGAGATGCTTCGAGAGGACTTTATGCCTGACTATGGCTTAACCGTCGCCTCCCTTGCCGCAGCCCTCGGGACATCCCGGCAGACAGTCAATGAATTACTTCGGGAGCGGCGCGCTATGACTTCAACCATGGCATTGAAGCTCGCTCGCCTCTTCGGCAATAGCCCGGAGTTTTGGTTAAACGCCCAGCAGGCTTTTGATTTGTGGGAAGCCGGGACGCGGCACAAGGAGGAGATTGAGCGTATCGTGCGCCTACCCGCCGCATAAGTTTATCGACATCCTCCCCGCCCAGAACGACGCGGTCGGATTCGGTCGAATTTGAGACGACTTGCGTGTCTTTAACGCATCAACGCTTTCACGCATTAACGCATTAACGGGTTTACAAGAAGGGGATTTTATAGACCTGACCGGCGCGCTTCCTGATCTCGTCATCCGGAGCATTGAATGAAGCCCTATAATTGAAGAAAAGGAAGAGATTGAGGAGCATGATGCCCTTTGAAGGGAGGGGTTGAAAGTATCAAATATCAATATATATCAAGGACGGCCCCTTTCTGCTCAAAAGATTGCCCTCTGAGGGGACGATGCGGCTTTCCTTGATGGTACCGGGCGATTAGAAGCCGGCGGAATGATCGGGCTTGGACGTCTGGTTCTTGAGGCCGAGAGCGTTGAAAACCAGTTGCTCCGCCAGATTGGCGACCTTATCGATGCCGCTCTTATGGTCAAAGTCGAACCAGTATGTGGTCCATGTCAACATCCCGAGTAAAAAGAGGGCGGTGAGGGAAGGGTCGATGGTCGGGCTTATTCTGCCTTCCGACTGGATTTGTCCTATGGTGTCTCGAAGAAGAAAATAGTGTTTCTTCCACTCTGTTTTCACATCACGGAAATATTTATCCTTGACGGTCAGGGTATCGTGTATGAGGACCCGGAGTTCGGGGTGGACACAGATGATCTCTTTGGTATAGGTGCGCACCATGTAGGTAAGCCTTTCCACCGGGTCCCCGATAGAGGCGGCTTTTTCGATGTAGGGTTTCAGATCCCGCTCCATGGCCGCCCCGTGGACAGCCATGAGAAGTTCGCGTTTACCGCGGAAGTAACTGTAGAGGGTTGGCCTGGTAATCTTTGCCGCAGCGCAGATGTCGATTGTCGAAACGGAAGCGGCGTTTCCCTTCTTCACAAGGACTTTCCGCGTTGCCTGGATAATCCTGTCCCTCGTCAGGCCTTGTTGATTTTCTTTCTTGATTTTGCACCCCCGTCATCTGCTGAAATTGGCATCATGGATAGGTAAATTTATTTTACCACTGCCAACGGACTTTGTCAAACTTCAGTTAATGCCATCTAACATCATGATATTAGGTTATAAGACAAATAGTAGTTGACACATGTGTAAAGTATAATTAAACTTACATGTATGTAAATTGTGATCTGTGTAAAGGTGCTCACGATGGGATGGGCCACGCAATAGATATCAGATAGGAGGATTGAAATGGAAAGAACAGAACGAACCGGGGAGGCGTCTTTTGAGTCTTCTCTCATCACGCTCGTAGTGAACGGCAGAACCTATGAACTGGAGGTGGGGGAAGGCGCCGAAAAAGTCGAAGCCTCCGCGACCCTGGCCCATACCCTGAGGGAGACACTGGGACTTGTGGGCACCAAGGTCGCCTGCGACAATGGTGCATGCGGGTGCTGCACGGTACTCATCGAGGGAAAGGCCCTCCTTTCCTGTATGACCCTCACGGTGGAGTGCGATGGAAAGAAGATACAGACGATCGAGGGCCTCAGAGACCCTGTATCCGGCGTTCTCGATCCTCTTCAACAAGCATTTATAGATCATACTGCATTCCAGTGCGGGTACTGCACCCCCGGCATCCTCATGAGCGCAAAAGCCCTTCTCAATGAAAACCCCCGCCCCACTGAGGACGAGGTGAAGGAAGCGCTCTCCGGGAATTTCTGTCGATGCATCAGCCATTACCAGGTAGTCAAAGCCGTCATCGCGGCTTCAGAAATGACGAGGTGACGCAATGGCACACACATACAGATATATAGGTAAGACAGCACCCAGGAGAGATGCTACGGATATTGTCACGGGAGGAACAAAATTCCTCAACGACATCAAACAGATCAGATTCCCCGACATGCTTTACGGAAAGGTGCTCCGAAGCCCCCATCCCCACGCCCTCATTAAAAAGGTCGATAAGGCACGGGCCCTCAAGCTGAAGGGAGTGAAAGCGGTCCTTACCTGGGAGGATGTTCCCGATTGGAAGGCAGGCACGCCGCGTATAGTGCGCATCCTTGACCGTAAGGTCCGCTATGTGGGCGATGCGGTCGCGCTGATCGCGGCTACCAGCGAGGAGGTAGCCAGGGAAGCGCTCGGTATTATCGATGTGGAGTATGAAATCCTGCCCGCTGTCTATGACGTGGAAGAGGCCCTCAAACCTGATGCTCCCCAATTGTATGAAGAACTTCCAGGCAACGTCGTAACGCCGGGACACACTCTCCTGGGACCGAAAGGGCTGACCGAAATCGTCATAGGGGATGTGGAGAAGGGCTTCGAGGAAGCCGACGTGATCACCGAGGGAACCTTCGGATACGAGGGAACGCCAAACCCCATGCCTCCCGAGCCTCCCGGCGTAGTTGCTCTGTGGGAGGAACCGAACAAAGTCGATCTTTGGGTCGTAAATCAGTTCCCCTACCTCGATAAGATCACCCTTTATTTTACCTTTGGCAGAAAAGTAGATGTAAGGGTCCATGGCGGTCCCTGCGGAGGGAGTTACGGATCACGGACTATGTCGTGGCAGGTGGAAGCCTACGCAACAGCCCTGAGCAGAGCTACAGGCCGACCCGTAAAACTGATCTTGACCAAGGAGGAACACCTCGCCACGTTTACTATCAGGCTTGGCTCGCGGATGCGAGCGAAAGTGGGCATGAAGAAGGACGGGACTCTCACCGCAGTGTCGGGCAAATGGTTTGTCAATACCGGATATTACTCCTACAGTACCCAGTTCATGGTTGCGGTCGGATCAGGGGAGGCGCAGATTATGGCCCGGTGCCCCAACTGGAATCTAAAACCCGTGATCGTCTGCACCAACCGCAACGCGTCAGGGCCGGTGCGTGGCTTCGGCGGCCAGGAGCTCAAATGCGCCCTCATCCCCCTTCTCTCCCTCGCCATGCAGAAGGCTGACGTCGACCCGCTGGAGTTTTTCAAGAAGAACTTCGTAAAACCGGGTGAGGGTTATTTTTGGAGAGACGGTATCTGGTATACCTACAGGGGAGCTGATTACCGCAAGGCCATGGACCGGGGCGCCGAGCGCTTTGGCTGGAAGGAAAAATGGAAGGGATGGCTTAAGCCTTCCTCGGTAAAGGGCGTCACGCGAAGGGGGGTGGGTGTGGCCTCACACGGAAACGCGGACGTGGGAGAGGATTCTTCGGAAGTGCACGTCCATCTTCGTCCGGACGGGACGGCGCTCATCAATTCGAACGTGACGGAGCATGGAACAGGACAGTGGAGCAACTTCCAGAAGATGGTGGCGGAAGTCCTGCAATTGCCCCTGGACCGGGTGACGATGACGCCGTCAGATACGCTCTTTAACCCCTACGAGTTCGGGCCCGCAGGGTCCAGAGGCACCTACGCGATCGGAAGCGCCATGATCGCTGCGGCAGAGGATGCGAGGAAGAAGCTTTTCGAGATAATCGCCCCCGAGCTTCAGGCAGGGCCGGACGACCTGGACACCATGGACGGGATGGTCTTTGCCCGTTCCAATCCTGAAAGGAAAATACCCTGGAGGGTGATAGGGGCCGACCGCACCGTAACCGGTTTGGGGCGTTTTGAGGCAGACTATACCATGTCCAACTGCATGACCACCTTTGTCGAGGTAGAGGTCGATACGGAGACCGGGAAGGTGGATCTGGTGCGTGTCGTGAATGCCACGGATGTGGGCCGGATCATAGACCCCCAGGGTCTCGAAGGCCAGCTCAACGGGTGTCTCGGTTCGGGAGGGATCGACAGCGCACTCTTCGAAGAGATAGTGCTTGACCGTTCCACCGGGCACATACTTAATGCGAATATGATCGACTACAAATGGCGAAGCTTCTCCGAATTGCCCCAGATCGACAATGTGGTCCTTGAAACCCCTTTTCCCACCCATCGTTTTCACGCGGTGGGGGCCGGAGAGGTTGCGACAGCGCCCGGCCCGACTGCAGTCCTCATCGCTGCCTCGAACGCCGTCGGCACATGGCTGCACGAATACCCCCTCACGCCGGACAAGATTTTGAGGGCCCTCGGGAAGATTCCCTCCGGCCGTAAAGGAGGTGCTTTATGAGATCTTTTGCCCACATCAGTGTTCCCACAATAGAGGCCGCCCTCGCTGCCATGAAAGATTATGAAGGGAAGGCCCGTCTCATCGCGGGCGGCACCGATCTTTTCGGCATGCTGAAAGATGAATTTCTTCCCCTTTACCCTGAAACAATCATCAATATAAAGACTATCGCCGATTTCGACTACATAAGAGAGGAAAAAGGGTACGCTGAAAATAGGGGCCCTCGCGAAGCTCGCCGACATGGCAAAATCACCCCTTCTCCGCAAGAAGTTCGAGGCCCTCGCCCTCGCCGCTCATTCGGTGGCTACGCCCCAGATCCGTAACGCTGCCACATTAGGCGGCAATCTCTGTCAGGACGTGCGATGCTGGTATTACCGATACCCTCGACAAGTCGGCGGTCCTATGGACTGTCTGCGCAAAGGGAAAGGGACATGCCTTGCCGTGCGCGGCGACAACCGATACCATGCGATAATAGGCGGAAAGAAATGTTTTGCCGTCTGCCCTTCGGATGTTGCCGTGGCTGTTGCCGCTCTGGAAGGGCAGGTGGTAATCGCAGGACCGACCGGGGATAGAAGGGTGGCCATCTCAGACTTTTATGCTCCCCTCGGCAATGCTCTTGTAACACACGAGATGGTAAGAGAGATTGAAATTCCAGAAATAGCAGATCAGGCGCAGCAGGTATTTCTCAAGTTTACCCTGCGAATACCGATAGATTTCGCCATTGCAAGCGTTGCAGCCGTCCTGACCACGGAAAAAGGCGTCTGTTCCAAAGCCCGCATTGCCCTTGGCGCGGTGGCCCCGGGGCCTTTTCGGCCGACGGCAGCAGAGGAATTTCTCACCGGGCGAATGATCGACAACGCGGTGGCAGAGGAGGCCGCCCGGTTGGCCGTGGAGGGGGCAAAGCCCTTAAGCGGAAATGCCTATAAAGTCGAGATCGTCAAGACCCTCGTGAAAAGGGCGATAACGTCTTAAGGGACAGAGGGAAAAGTTTCCCCACGATTAGAGAAGCGGTTTAGGGAAGGGGTGCGAAATATGGCCATTTGGGCAGCCCTTCGTCCATCCTGCCCGGGACGAAGGGCTTTTTTATGAGGCGGGATTGCGTCGTTTCACCGGTAGGTTCAATCTGAGCCAAGCAGTCAGTGCGCTCGATGGTGCGCTGCTCGCGGTCCGAGTGGAAACCATTCCCCGGTCGACTCTCCCCGTAGCTATCATTGCCACAGCGGTTGTGTTATAATGAGTACATCACATTGCGACTGATCACCAATTCTCTTACGTCCCGCGGTTATTTGTTATCCTGAAAGGCCATCGGAGGCTAAGGGTGACTGCCAGACACTCCAATAAACAATAAGGCTATTTTTATGGGCTTCAAACAGGACACGCTCTGGGAAGAAGCAGAGAAGACCCTGTCTGTGAGGACGGGGAAAGAACCGCCCCTTGACGCAGGTTCACTTACCCATCAGCTTGAGGTCCACCAGATCGAACTGGAGATGCAGAACGAAGAGCTTCGGGCATCCCAGCTTGAGATTGAAAAATCAAGGGAGAAGTATTTCGAGCTTTACGACCTCGCCCCGGTCGGTTACCTTACCTTGAGTGAGAAGGGCTTGATCACCGAACTTAACCTCACCGCGGCAGGGTTTCTGGGTGTTGAACGGAAATCTCTTATCAACAGGCCCTTTTCCCGCTTTCTCGATCGTGACTTTCAGGACACATTCTATCTTCACATTCGGGAGGCGTTCAGGTCCTTCACAAAGCAGACCTGCGAACTGGCGCTCAAGCGGCATGACGGCGCAGCAATCCATGTCCAACTGGACAGCGTCGGGGTAAGCATTAATGGACAGAATATAGTGCGTGCCGCCCTCACCGATATCAATGAGCGCATGCGGGCAGAGAAGGCGCTCAAAACGGCCCACGAGGAACTGGAACAGCGGGTTCAGGAGCGTACCGCCGATCTGAAAGAAGCACACGACAGGCTCAAAGCGGAGGTGGCCACGCGGGAGGAGATGGAGGAAAGGCTGCGCCAGTCGGAAAAGATGGAGGCTGTCGGCACTTTAGCCGGTGGGATCGCGCACGATTTCAACAATATGCTGGCTGCGGTCATAGGATTTACCGAGATGGCGATCGATGACAGCGAACCCGGCAACAGCGCCGTAGCCCGTGCCCATGATCATGTCCTGAAAGCAGCCTTCAGGGGGAGGGACCTCGTAAATCAGATCCTTGCCTTCAGCCGGAAAAGCTATCCGGACGTCGTCCCCCTCCAACTGACCCCCCTTATCAAGGAGACGGTCAAGCTCCTGAGGGCCTCGCTCCCTTCCACCGTTGAGATTGATGTGAAGATAAAGACCACGTCGGACACGGTCCTTGCCGATCCGTCGCAGATGCAACAAGTGATCATGAATTTATGCACCAATGCCGGCTTCGCCATGCGGGCCACGGGAGGGGGTAGACTCACGATAACGGTCCGTGATGCGGGCTTGTCTCATTCGACGCTGCCTGCCGGTCTGGAACCAGGGCCCTACTTGCTTTTCAGCGTAAAAGACACCGGCACAGGCCTGAAGTCTGAGGTAATAAAAAGGATCTTCGATCCCTTTTTTACCACAAAGGAACCGGGCCAGGGTACGGGCATGGGCCTTGCGGTCACGTACGGTATTGTGAAGAGCATCCACGGCGACATTACCGTCAGGAGCGTACCGGGAAAAGGCACTACTTTCAAAATCTTCATCCCTCAAGCTGAACCAGCCGTTCAATCGGATGAAATCGCCCTGGATGAAATCCCGCACGGGACCGGACTTATCCTCTTCGTCGATGACGATGAGGCCCTTGTGGAGTGGGGCCGGACGACTCTCAGGCGTCTCGGGTACAAAGTTGTCGGGGTAACGGACAGCCTGGACGCACTTCGCATATTCATGGATAATCCCGGCAAGTTCGATGTCGTCATTACGGATCATACGATGCCTGCCCTGACCGGATTAGATCTCGCAAAGGAACTCGTGAAGGTAAGGCCGGATATCCCGGTTATCCTCTGCACGGGGTACAGCGAAACTGCATCTCCGGAGATGGCGACGGAAGCGGGGATTAAAGAATTCCTCTTGAAACCCCTCGCCAAACGCGACCTGGCAGAGGCAATCCGGCGGGTACTCGACAAGAACGGGCCGCCAAGGGAATAGATTAAGAAGTCGCCCATGAAGGACCCGTAGTCACCATGGTAAGTTTTCAGTCATGGACAAGGGGCGGGGAAGAGCGGAACCGGAGGACTTTCGACTGCCTACGGGAAGTACATCTCGGAAGTACGAACCATCCGGCTTCTGGTCGGGGCGACTGCATATGAACCAGCGATTCTCATATAAGCGAAGCCGACAAAAGGTCTACTCGACCCGATGAGAATAAGCGTCAGTCGTGATCCATGGAATCCCGTAAGCCCATGCTGTGTGATGTAGCGCGCACGGCGCGCGAGAGGGGAAGGCTCGCTTGGCTTTGCCAAGCGAGGGGGCGACGTGAGCCCCGTTAACTGTGCGACGTGAGCCCCAATGGTTGAATATGGTCGGGGCGACTGGATTTGAACCAGCGACCTCTTGCTCCCAAGGCAAGCGCGCTAACCATGCTGCGCTACGCCCCGTTCCGGTGAAACGTTAGCATAGAAAAGCGTTGATTTGCAATATCAACGTCGAATCAGGGCCCGGGGATCGTTTCGGCTTTTCCATTATTCTCTTGCAAATGAGGGCCAGAAGGTGAAAAACTGGATAAATATGGACTGGAAAAAGATAACGATCATAGGGGTAGTGGCGCTCGTGATGATAATGAGTTACGGATGCGGCAGGTCTCCCGCCGATTCACCGGGATTAAATAAAAGACCTGGCCTGTCGATTGATTCCCATAAAGATGGCGGGGAAAGGCGTGGCTTGTTCACGAAGGAGAATGGGAAAGAGGAAGGGGACGAGCCTGGTGAAGGGGAAGAAGGGGAAGAAGATGGCGGGGAGGAATGAAGCGCTGCAGAATGAAACGCTTCCATGAAGCGCCGCCATTGACTTTTTGGGCCTCTTGAGGCAACAATATTCCCATGATCGGTATATCGAAACTTTATTGCGGCGCGGTTGAGGCCTCGGACCCTTTGCGGTACGGCAGGGAGTCGGGGAAGCTTCCTTCCCACCTTCTTCAGTTCTCCAAGGACAAGAAGCCCGTGGTGGTCTGGAATACGACCAAAAGGTGCAATCTCAAGTGCGTGCACTGCTATGCCTTCGCAGAAGGCGAGGGGGAGCGTAAGGGGGAGCTGACCACGGAAGAGGGCAAGAAACTGATTGACGACCTCGCCCGCTTCGGCGCGCCGGTCATCCTTTTTTCGGGCGGCGAGCCGCTGCTCAGGGAGGACCTCCCGGAGCTGATCGATTACGCGGTGAAGAAGGGCATGAGGGCGGTGATCTCTACGAACGGCACCCTTATCACCGAGGAGAAGGCCCGGATTTTCTCGAAATACTCTCTTTCCTATATCGGGGTGAGCATCGACGGCATAGGCGAGGTGAACGACGCATTCAGGGGCGTGAAGGGGGCCTTTGACAAGGCTGTCGCCGGAATCAGGAACGCGAAGGCGGCGGGCATAAAGGTCGGCCTCCGGTTCACGATCAATAAAAGGAATTACAAGGAGATACCCGCGGTGTTCGACCTTATCGAAAAGGAGAAGATCGAGCGGGTCTGCTTCTACCATCTCGTTTATGCGGGACGGGGGTCCAAATTGATCGATGAGGACCTTTCCCACGAAGAGGCGAGGAAGGCGGTCGATTACATCCTCGAGCGGACAAAGGGTTTTTTCGACAAGGGGCATCCGCTGGAAGTGCTCACTGTGGATAACCATGGGGACGGACCCTATATCTATCTGAAGCTTCTAAAAGAAGATCCGAAGCGGGCTGAAGAGGTCTATGCGCTTCTCACGATGAACGAAGGCAATTCCTCGGGAGTGGGGATCGGCTGCGTCGACGAGGCGGGGAATGTCCACGCCGACCAGTTCTGGCGCCACCACACCTTTGGGAACGTGAGGCAGAGGCCCTTCAGCGAGATATGGATGGATACCGCCGACCCGCTCATGGCGCGACTCAAGGAAAAAAAGCGGTTCGTGAAAGGCAGGTGCGCCCGGTGCCGGTGGCTTTCCGTGTGCGGGGGCAATTTCCGGGTAAGGGCAGAGGCAAAGACCGGAGACCTTTGGGCCGAAGACCCCCAGTGCTATCTTACTGAAGCAGAGATCACCCCATAAGGAGCCGACCATGTCAACCTTTCCCGCCTATCGACCCAGAAGACTGAGAAAGAATGAAAAAATCCGCGCCATGGTCCGCGAGACGGAGATCTCTTTGGACCATCTGGTCTATCCCCTTTTTGTGAAGGAGATGGCCGAGGACAAGGTTCCCGTGCCTTCCATGCCTGGTATCGACCAGTTTTCGGTCGAAGGACTGATGAGGGAGATAGAAGAGTTGGTGGACGTCGGTGTGCCGGCGATCATGCTCTTCGGGATACCGGAGGAGAAAGACGAGACGGGCAGCGGCGCCTTCGATGAAAAAGGGATCGTCCAGCGCGCGGTGAGGGCGATCAAGAAGCTCTTCGGAGACGATATTCTCGTGATTACCGATGTGTGCATGTGCGAATATACGAGCCACGGCCATTGCGGAGTGATAAAGGACGGCGAGGTCGACAACGACGAGTCGTGCAAGCTCCTCGCAGCGAGCGCCTTAAGCCATGTAGCGGCCGGGGCCGACATGGTCGCCCCATCTGACATGATGGACGGAAGGGTGAGGGCCATACGGGAGACCCTCGACCAAAACGGGTTCTCCACGATTCCTATCATGAGTTATGCGGCAAAATATGCCTCCAGCCTCTACGGGCCCTTCCGCGACGCCGCGGAATCGGCCCCTCAATTCGGCGACCGCAGGGGCTATCAGATGGACCCTCCCAACCAAAGGGAGGCCCTCCGGGAAATAGCCCTCGATATAGAGGAAGGCGCCGACATCGTCATGGTCAAACCGGCCCTCTTCTACCTCGATGTAATCTCGGAAGCGAGGCGCCTCTTCGACCGCCCCATCGCCGCCTATTCGGTGAGCGGCGAATATTCGATGATCAAAATCACCGCTTCGAAGGGGTACCTCGACCTCAAGAGGGCGGTGCTTGAATCGACCCTAAGCATACGCCGGGCGGGCGCCGACATCATCATTACCTATTTTGCAAAGGATTTGGCGAGATGGTCCAAAGAGAATACCCTCTGAGGATGGTCGCCTGGGAGGTGACGCGGAATTGTAACCTGAGCTGCGTCCACTGCAGGGCATCCGCAACGGGCGGCCCCTATACGGGCGAGCTCTCATTCACTGAGTGTACCCGGATACTCGACGAGATACGCTCATTTTCCGACCCCACCATCATCCTTACCGGGGGAGAGCCCCTCCTGAGGGACGATATCTTCGACATCATATCCTATGGCGCCGGAAAAGGGCTCCGCATGGTCATTGCCGTAAACGGGACATTGCTGGATGAAGAAAAGGCAATCAAACTCAAGCAGGCGGGCATAAAACGGGTGAGCATGAGTCTCGACGGCACGGACAGGGAGTCTCACGACAGGTTCCGGGGGGTTTCGGGCTCTTTCGACGCGGTCATGAAAGGGGCCGGGATTCTCCGCGCGGTGGATATGCCCTTTCAGATCAACACCACCGTGACGAGGCTTAATGTGGCCGATCTTCCCTCTATTTATGAAAGGGTGCAAGCCATCGGAGCAGTGGGGTGGCACGTATTTCTCCTCGTGCCCGTCGGACGCGGCGAAGGCCTCAAGGGCGAAGAGCTGAATACGGCCATGTACGAGGCCACCTTAGAAGAGCTTTACGCAATGGAGCAGAGAAACGAGATGGAGCTCAAGGTGACCTGCGCCCCCCATTACTACCGCATAGTGAAGGAAAAGGGGGACACCCCCAAAAGCGCGGGATGCCTCGCAGGCAAAAGCTTCATGTTCATATCCCACCAGGGCATAGCCCAGCCCTGCGGTTACCTCGAAGTGCCCTCGGGGGACGTGAGGAACCGGGGAGTGAAAAAAGTATGGGAAGAATCGGAAGTATTCACCGGGCTCAGGACCCTCACCAATTACAAAGGCAAGTGCGGCGGATGCAAATACCTGAAAATATGCGGCGGCTGCCGGGCCAGAGCGTATGAGGGGACAGGGGACCTGCTCCAACAAGAACCCTATTGTAGTTACACCCCGGGTTGAGCGGGGTTTGGGGTGGGGTGCCGCCTTTTTCCGCATATCTTCGTTGTCCGCGTCGTCTCTCTCCTCGACGTACCTCAAGGTACGCCTGCGTCGGCTCCTCCTAGCCGCCTCAATCTGCGAAAAAAATCGACCCGCCATGGCAGGTTCATCAATCTTCCAAAATCTGAAAGAATTACTTCCTGTGCGCTTTAGATCTTTCATATTTTGTCTTTGCTAACGACTAACGACTAACGACTAACGACTATCGACGGTTTCTGCTTTTTCATCAATTGACATCCTCCTCGGCGATGCTTTTATTATCTCTTAGGTTCGCGCACTTGGGCTGATCGGACACTATTCTCTAGGAGGTTACCATGTTGAAACCAACCAAAATACTCGTACCTACCGATTTCTCCGAATATTCGGACAAGGCCTTGAAGCAGGCGCTCGATATCGCGAAACAGTATGGCGCGAAAGTATTCCTCTTTCATGTGATCCATGAGGAGGTGCACCAGTGTGTAGTCGATTATTGCATTACCGACCAGCAGCTCACCGCGGTGAAAGAGCAGATGATGAATGAATCGCGGGCGAGCCTCGAAAAGCAGCTGGCGAAGTTTCCCCAGGCGGCCGGTGAAGTGGAAGTGGTCCCGGACGTGAAACTGGGCGTGCCTTACGAGGCTATTCTTGAAGAGGAAAAGGAGAAGGGGATCGACCTCATCGTGATCGCCTCTTTAGGAAGGACAGGCATTGCGAAATACCTGATCGGCAGCGTGGCCAGGAATGTCCTGAAAGGGGCGAAATGTCCGGTCCTTTTGACGAAATAATCACGGACCTTTTTGTGACGCGGCGCTTTCCACAAAAGAAAAGAGAGAGAAAAATCATACGAACCGGAGGCTCCCATGTTTAAACCTCAAAGAATACTCGTACCCACCGATTTTTCGGAATTTTCGGACAAGGCCCTGGCCCAGGCCCTCGATATTGCGAACCAATATGACGCCGGGGTTCATGTCCTTCACGTGATCCACGAAGAGATGCACAGGTGCGCGGCCGATTACTGCATCCCCGAAGACCAGATGGAGAAGTATAAGGACCAGCTTTTGCAAGGCGCCGCCGAGGATCTTCGGAAACAGGTGGCCAAATTCCCGGAAGCAGTCGGGGTCGAGATCTCCCTCGACGTAAAAAAAGGCATACCTTACGAGGCCATACTGGAAGAGCAAAAGGAAAAGGAGATCGATCTTATCGTGATCGCCTCCCTGGGTAAAACGGGGATAATGAAATATCTCATGGGGAGCGTGGCGCAGAACGTGATAAAGGGCGCCCACTGTGCCGTGCTCGTCATACGGTAGGTCCGACGGCGACTATGACTGAATCGAGCCGGGAGAGCCGAGTGCCTCCCGGCTTTTTAGTCCGAGAAAGGAGTAACCCTTGAACAGACTGGCGAACGAAAGATCGGCCTATCTCCGCCATGCGAAGGACCAGGAGATTGACTGGCGCCCCTGGAGCGAAGAGGCCTTCGAAGAGGCCCGCCTTCAGGATAAGCCCGTATTCCTGAGCTCCGGCGCCCAGTGGTGCCACTGGTGCCACGTGATGGCCCGTGAGTGCTTTGATAATGAAGAGGTGGCGGCCCTCCTTAACGAGCGTTACATCGCGATAAAGCTCGACCGGGACGAGAGGCCCGACGTAGACAAGAGATACCAGCGGGCTGTGGCGGCCATGGGCCTCGGCGGAGGATGGCCTCTCAGCGTCTTTCTCACGCCCGACAAGAAGCCATTCTATGGGGGTACTTATTTTCCTCCCGAAGAAGCATACGGAAGACCCGGATTCAAAACCATTCTCCTGACCCTGAGTAATCTTTACAGAGAGAAAAAAGAGGAGATTCTCGCCCAGAGTGCAAAACTCCTCGATCTCCTGAAGGAAAAACCCCCCGCTCTCGGCGAGATAAAGGAATCGGCAGTGGAAGAGGGCGTCGGTCTTATAGTCTCGGGGTATGACAGCACCCACGGAGGGTTTGGGGGTGCGCCGAAGTTCCCCATGTCCGGGGCTCTTGAGCTGCTCCTCAACAGATTCTTTCTTACCCGTGACGCATCCTATGGGGCCGTGGCCAGGGAGACGCTTTTCAACATGGCCCAGGGAGGCATGCACGACCAGTTGGGAGGAGGGTTCCACCGGTATTCTACCGACGAAGCATGGATCATTCCCCATTTTGAAAAAATGGCGGATGACAATGCATGGCTACTCAGGAATTATGCCGACGCCTATGCGGTCTTTCAAGAGCCTTATTTTAAGGAAGTGGCAGCCGGCATCGTGGGGTGGTTCCTTTCCGACCTTTCCGATCCCCGGGGCGGGTTCTATGCAAGCCAGGACGCGGACGTGACCCCCGAAGACGAGGGGGGCTTCTTCACCTGGACCGACGATGAATTGAAAGCGGTCCTGGACGACGAGGAGTATAAGGTCCTGTCGCTACGGCTTGCCGGCCCGAAAGGACGAATGCACCATGACAGGGCGAAGCATGTCCTCTACGTCGCGAGGACCGTAACGGAAATAGGAAAGGCCCTCGGTCTCCCCTCACCATCCGTGGAAAAGATCGTGGAAAGGGGAAAGAAAAAGCTCCTGGAAGCCCGTAATGGAAGGAGCAGGCCTTACGTGGACACCGCCCTTTATACGTCTCTTAACGGTCTCGCCATAGCCGCCTTCATAAAAGCTTACAGATTTCTCAATATCGGGGATGCGGCGGATTTCGCCTTCAAAAGCATAGACAGGGTTCTTGAAAAGAACGTTCACGACGGGCGCCTTCTCCACTGCGAGGGCGTGCCGGCCCTCCTCGATGATTACGTCTTCTTCTCCTGGGGTCTGATAGAAGCCTACGAGGCTACGGGGCGGAAGGAGTATCTCGACAGGGCCGCCCATTTCATGGAGGCTGCCATTGCCGAATGCGGCGATGAGGTGGGGGGAGGATTTTTCGACACAGCCGGGGAGGTATTGGGCATACGGCTCAAGGGGGTGGAGGATATTCCTCATCCCTCCGCCAATGCGGTCGCCATCCCCGTTCTTATGAAACTCGGTTTTATGCGGGACGACCAAAGGTACAGGACCGCCGCCGTGAAGGCGCTCCAGGCGTTCTCTCTTCAGGCGCAATACATGGGGGCCCACGGCGCCTATTACCTCTGCGCCCTCGACGCCTACTTCAATATGTGGGAGCTTACCTTCAACCTCTCTCCTGACGGGGAGTATGCGAGGGCGGCGCGGTCGATCTTCGCTCCCTATCAGGCCATCAAATATGGTCCCGACCTGGGGAACGTCTCCCCGTGCCGGGCAGAAGTATGTCTGGAGCCCGTCGCCAACGTGAAGGAGCTCGAAGCCCTTCTCGCTTCCGGCCCCCGGGGCTCCCGCCCCTGAAGGACCTCACCGGCCCTCCCCATGCAATTTATTTGACAAAAGGGGGTTTTTGTATCAGAATCTTCCCATAAGATCGAATGCAATGAATGGAGGCATGGTCTGGTCAAAAAAATTATCGTCTTTACGCTCCTCCTGTTATTGAGCGCACCTTTTATTTTTTGCTCCGCGGAAGCGAAAATGGTAGTGAGGTACGGGCACACGGGGCCGGTCGATCATCCCCAGCACCTGGGCGCCGTTGCCTTCGCGAAATACGTAACGGAGCGAAGCAGGGGAGAGATCGAGGTCAGGGTATTTCCCTTCGGCCAGCTTGGCGGTGAGCGGCCCATGCTCGAACAGGTCCGGACGGGAACGCTCCACATTACGGCCGTGAGCGCGATCGTCCTGGCGAATTACGTAAAGGAAGCAGGGGTTATAGGACTGCCTTTTGTCTACCCCGACCTCGAGACCGCCTATAAGGTCCTTGATGATAAAGAGGTGATGGAGCGGCTCTCGGGATTTACCGAACAAAAAGGTCTCGTCCTTATCGGGTATGGAGAGAACGAGGCGAGGGACTTCACCAATTGGAAAGGGCCCGTAAGGAAGCCAGGGGATTTTAGGGGATTAAGGGTAAGGGTGGCGGAAGGTCCCATCTATATGGATATGTTCAGGGCCCTGGGGGCGGAACCTGTTTTTCTTCCTCTGCCGGAGGTCTACAGCGCTCTTGAGCGGAAGCTGATCGACGGGCAGGAGTTCTCCCTTTCTCTTGCGGTCTCGATGAATTTTATTGAAGTGAACCGGTTTGCGACCATGACGGATCACATCCTGGTGGAATGCCCCCTGATGGTGAGCAAGTCATTCTGGGAAACCCTGTCGCCGGAGCAGAAGACGATCTTCAGAGGCGCCGGCGAGGTCCAGGCGAGGATAAACAGGGAAGGAAATGCGAAGCTGAGGGCCCTGGCCCTGGAGCAGGCAAAGGCCCGAAGAGTGGAGATGACCTTGCTTACACCGGCGGAAAGGGAAGGTTTCAGGGCAGCCCTCAAACCGGTACATGACAAATACAGGTCTGCCTATGGAGCGGAATGGTACGATTTTTTTATCAAAAAAATCGAATTCTATCAGGGTAAGAGATAACAAAAAGAGGGGCCGGATTCAAAGGGAAACCGCTGCGGCCCAATAAAGCGAAACAGAAATGGCAAATGTTCTGATTATCGACGACGACGAGATCATTTCGGAAATGCTCTCCGATATGGTTTCCATTTGGGGACATCATCCGGAAACCGCGGCTACCCTGCAGGATGGGGTGGATAAAGCCCGGGGCGACTCTTTCGACGTGGTTTTTCTCGATATAAGACTCCCCGACGGCAGCGGCCTCGATGTGCTGCCCGTGCTCCGGGAGGTGCCGTCGTCGCCTGAGATAATCATCATTACCGGTTACGGAGATCCTGACGGCGCCGAGCTTGCCATAAAGAACGGCGCATGGGATTATATCGAAAAATCTTCCTCCATCAAGGAGATGGAGCTTCCTTTTGTCCGGGCAATCCAGTACAGGCAGGAAAAACGCTCGAAGATGCCCCCTGTCTCCCTGAAAAGGGAAGGCATTATCGGAAGCTCGCCCCAGATGCAGGCATGCCTCGATTTTCTCGCCCAGACCGCCAACAGCGACGCCAATGCCTTCATTTTCGGAGAGACGGGGACAGGCAAGGAGCTTTTCGCCCGGGCCATCCATGACAACAGCATGCGGGCCCACCGGAATTTCGTGGTGGTGGATTGCGCATCTTTTCCCGAAACCCTCGTGGAAAGCATACTTTTCGGCCATGAAAGGGGGGCTTTTACAGGGGCCGACAAAGCTCAGGACGGGCTCATAAAGCAGGCCCACGGCGGGACGCTCTTCCTTGACGAGATAGGAGAGCTCCCTGCATCGATTCAAAAGACTTTCCTCCGCGTCCTCCAGGAGCACCGCTTCCGAACCGTAGGGGGTAAGCAGGAGATAGAGAGTCAGTTCAGGCTCATCTCCGCCACCAATAAAGACCTGGTGGATCTGGCATCCAGGGGGATCTTCCGGGAAGATCTGCTCTTCCGCCTGCGTACTTTAGGCGTCGAGCTGCCCCCATTGAGGACCCACAAGGAAGATATTAAAGAGCTTGCCATTCATTTCGTCACGAAGATATGCGAGCGCTACGGAACGGGGATCAAGGGATTCTCGGCCGATTTTCTGGAGGCCCTCATGACCTATGACTGGCCCGGCAATGTGCGAGAGCTGATCAACGCCCTTGAACGGGCAATCTCCGCGTCATACCACGAGCCTACCCTGTTTCCGAAACACCTCCCGACCGAGATCAGGGTGAGTCTCGCCAGGGCGTCGGTTTTCAAAGAGTCTCCCCAGGAATACGATACAAAACCGGCTTCTTCCAGGTTGCCTCTTCAGCCGCTCAAGGAATTCCGTGACGCCGCGGTGGCACGGGCGGAGAAAGGATACCTTGAAGACCTGATCCGCCTTTCCGCGGGTAATATAAAAGAAGCATGCCGAATATCCGGCCTCTCCAGGCCGCGTCTCTATGCCCTCCTCAAGCAGTATAACCTCAAGAACCTCAAGAGAGAATCGGAAGAATAGGCAGATAAAAGCTCAGCCCTTTCTTTTGCCCAGTCTCCCGGGGTGAGACAGAACGTCTTGACCCACGAGAACTTTGTCTCAGACCGCAAGACAGCCCCATCCCCCTCCGGAAGACCCATTTACCTCCTTTTCCGCGTAAAATAAGGGAAAAACAGAGAACGGGGGAGTTGTGCCCTAATGGCACGCATCTTGCGTTATAGGATGATGTGCAGGACAGAGGATAACATGGCGAAATCGATAAATTACGACGAAAGGGATCAAGACCGTGAAAACTCCTGTAGAATGCCTTACGTGGCGCTCTACTCGAAAAGTTCTCTCGTACTCGATACGCTGCAGCGCGCAACCGCGGAGGTCATGCCGAATGCCAGGGTCGAGCGGTATTACACAGTCGGGTCAATGGGCGAAGCACTTCGCAGGGCGGCTTTCGATTGCGCGATTGCGGTCATTGTGGCATCCGATAAGGAAGAGCTTCGGGAAATTGCAGCCCTGCGCCCGTTCCTCTGGGGCCTGCGGACCATAGTGGTGCTATCGGACGGGGATGAGGAGACCATTTCTCTGGCTCATAGCCTGGGACCCCGCTTTGTAAGCAACGCGGAGGACGGTTTTCTGAAAGTTACGGCAGTATTGAACAAGATGCTTGAAGACCATAATGTGAAGTCCAATGTTGGATAAGGAGGTTTAGGATATGCATACGATTCGACAGGAATGGAACCCGGCGGAAGTAAAGGGCGTCATTGACGGGGGAAATGGTATACCAGGGTTCGAGACGACACCACACGGAGCTCAGGACCCGTTGCTCATGAATAACCTTTACTCGATTCTCACGCTCTCTCTCTTCTTCTATGACAGAATCACACGGCCTTTTGACGGCCGGGAGGATGACCGGGTAGTCTCTTATGCTCAGGAATCCGGAATCGGCTCCTGAAAGGCAGGTTTAGTTTTAATGGAGGAGCAGATGATCAATTCCGAAACTCACACGGGTAATTTTCAGGATGAAGTCGCAAAAAGGCTTATCCGCTGGAGCGGCCGGGAACTGACGGGAGGGGGGCAGCAAGACGTCAAGATGGTTACAGGCCACGAGCCATCCCCCGATGACACGGATATGGCGGGGATAATGCAGTTTGCATCCCAGATTGCCCATCACTTCAATAATATTCTTTCCGTAATGTCGGGCTATGGGGGACTTCTCAAGTCGAAGATGGAGAAAGACGACCCTTCTCTGGTCTTTGTGGAGAAGATGCTCGCATCGTCGCTAAGGGCCCACGATCTGGTGAGAAGTCTTCTGCTCTTCACAGGGGACGAGAAGAGCCGGCTCAGACAAGTGGACCTTAACAGGGTAGTGAAGAGAGCGGGGAGGTTCCTCGCATTCGAAAAAGAGAGAATAAAGACAAAGGTCGAGCTCCACGAGAGCAGCCTTTTCATTATGGCCGACGTGGTGAGGATGGAAGAAGTCCTGGCCAACCTCATTGAAAATGCGCGCGATGCCATGCCTTCCGGCGGCACGCTGACGATTCGGACCGAACCGGTATTCACGGACGAGGGGCTTGCCTGCGGCGCTGAACCCGCATTCGTAAGCCTGTCGGTAACGGATACGGGATCGGGAATGGATGAAGGGACCCGGGAAAAGGTATTCGAGCCTTTCTTCACGACCAAGGGACCCGGAACCAACATGGGTCTCGGTCTATCGAAGGTGTATGGAATAGTGAAGCAACACGCGGGCGTTATAGAAGTGGTGAGCGCGCCGGGCGAAGGGAGTTCAATAAAGATACGATTGCCCCTTGTCGAAAGAGGCCGTGCGGTGGCGGAGCCCATACCCCTTCCGGATTCGGTCATGGGGACGAGTATCCCGCTATGCAGTTCCCGGTGGCCGGTATAGAATTATCGGGAGGTGAAGAAGGTCAGATAAATTTGGTGTTAACTCCCCCTCACCCCTCCCTTCGGCTTCGGCCCCCCTGCCTTTTTCCTCCTTGCTCTCCGAGGTGGTATTTGACAGGGGAGGGAGGGGTTCCCCCTAAAGAGGGAGAGATTACATATATATTCAGGGCAATGCGAAAAAACGGATTCATGTCTCCCTCCACGTGACCCGCACCAGCCGTCCCGGGAAACCGGGGCGCCGGCCCTACGGGGTCGCCATTCAAACCACTTGAAATCATAACTCTTCACCTTTTTTGGAGGCGCCCATGATAAAGACTAAACGGGTCTATGGATCTTTAGATGGAGGGGGAGGCACATTGATCCTTGTGGATAGGCTCTGGCCGCGGGGGGTGGCGAAAGAGAAGCTGAAGAACGCCCTCTGGATCAAGGACGTGGCGCCGAGTGAGACGCTTCGGCGTGAATTCGGCCACGACCCTGCGAATTGGAGATCCTTTCGGCAGCGGTATCTCGAAGAGCTGGAGCATAACCGGCCGGCGGTGGATGAAATCATGGATAAAGCAGGCCGCGGCGATGTGGTCCTTCTCTATGCCGCAAAGGACGAGGAGCATAATAATGCAGTGGTTCTGAAGGAGTTCCTTGAAGAGCGCCTTCCCCTTTAATTCCAATTCCAACTCAAAGTGCTCTCTTCGTTGCCCTCCTCATCCGTAGCTCGGTATACTGCAAAGCACACCTGCGTCGCTCCTTCCTTAGCGCCTCGATATCATCTTTCATTTGGAACCGGAATAAGCTGGGCCCGGGCGCTTTCTACGCATTATCAGACGGGCGGCAACGGCACAAGCGAGAAACAAGGCCGTGATGATCACGAAATAATCCCCGTAACGGACGTAAAAGGTCTTGCTGTCCCTGAGGTCGAACCCTTGAGTCACTACGGCAGGCTCGAACAGGGATGTCCTTCCGTGAATGCGGCCCCGGGGGTCGATTACGCCGCTTATACCCGTATTCGCGGCCCGAAGTACAAACCTGTCCGATTCTATCGCCCTGAACACGTAAAACGCGAGGTGCTGATAAGGGGCTGAAGTCCGGTCATACCAGGCATCGTTGGTGATGTTGACGAGTACCTGGGCGCCCTGCTCCACCGCCTCCCTCGTGATATAAGGAAATATGCCCTCGTAACAGATGAGGACCCCCACGTTGCCCATCCCCGACCGTATAGGGCCGTGCGAGGCGCCGCCGAAGAATTCCCCGATCTGGACACTCAGTTTCTCGAGAAAAGGGAGGTAATTCCTGAGAGGCGTATATTCGCCGAAAGGGACGAGGTGGCCCTTGCTGTATATCCCGTCTTCCTGACCGTTTTTGCCCAGAACATAGGCGGAATTATAATACCTGCCGCCGTCGTCCCTCGAGATCGCGCCGAAGAGGAGCCGTGCGCCCGTAAGCACGGGAAGGGTCCCGATATGGCTCTTCACATAAGGCTCTGCATCGAAGATAAGAGGCATGGCGGTCTCGGGCCAGACCACGAGGTCCGCCCCCATCCCCGCGCCGACCGTCGCCTGATAATAGGTCCTTATGGTGTTGAGCTTAAAGGCCTCATCCCATTTTACGTCCTGCTTTATGTT
This sequence comes from Syntrophorhabdaceae bacterium, assembly GCA_036504895.1. Classification (NCBI taxonomy): domain Bacteria; kingdom Pseudomonadati; phylum Thermodesulfobacteriota; class Syntrophorhabdia; order Syntrophorhabdales; family Syntrophorhabdaceae; species Syntrophorhabdaceae bacterium. The sequence goes on along the minus strand of DASXUJ010000087.1, from coordinate 23,980 downwards.
GCCCTGAACGATCACCGCCTTCAGCGTTCCCTCTCCAGCTCCCTGCATCCTGATAAATCCATACCCGATCGACCCTGCAAAAAGAAGGGCGGTAATTCCTATGAAGATCGGGGAGACCCTTTGGCGCCTCCACAATCCATAGAGGATGCAGTTCACCGCCACGATGAGAAAGGATATGAAATAGGCCCCCGTGAGTGATATTACCTGGATGAGAGGGAGGAAATTGTGCTGGGAATGGGCGAGAAAGCTCCACGGGAACCCGGTCAGGAGGCTGCCCCTCCCATATTCGAAGAGCACCCAAAGGGCCGGAGCACAGAGGTAAAAGGGAATGGACAACCGCTTCTCGCAAAAGGCCACGGCAAGGGCAAAACACCCTGTGTAGAGGGCGAGATAACAGATGAGGAGCATGAGGATGAGAAAGGCCAGGTATATGTTGATCTTTCCGTATTTGTGGACCGCCACGATGATCCAGTAAAGGAGCCCAAGAAAAGAGACGATGCCGGTCGCGCATCCCGCCATGAAACTTCTCCCCAGGTTCTCACGGTCAATCGAATAAAGCAGCGGAATGAGCGCAAAAAAGGCAAGGAACGACAGCGAGATCGGCGGCTGGATGAGGACGAGGAGGAGACCTGAGGCGACCGCCGGGCTAAAGGGTGATTTCTTTATAGATTCTATCAGATGTGACATAGGCGAGGAGCTTTTTCTCTCTGTACCTCATTCTTCTCAGTTCATTCCCCCCTTTCTCATGGTGAAAGCCCAGGATATGGAGCAATCCATGAATTATGAGGGTGAAAAGCCTCTCGTAAAAGGGGATCTCCAGGGAGTCCGCTTCTTCCCGGGCCTTTTCAAGAGAGATTACAATATCGCCGATCATTTCACAAGGCATTTCCCCGCCCGAGCTCCGGGGCACGGTCTCCTCCTCAATATAGGAAAAGGAGATTACGTTTGTCGGCTTATCTTTACCGAAGAATTGCTTGTTCAGCTTCCGTATCTGTCTGTTGTCGACAAACAGGATACTTACATCCCTATCCGGTAGCTTTAAATACGTGAGAAGGTTTCCCGTTATCTCTCGTATGCGCTTTTTGTCCGTCTTCAACAGCTTTTGGGTATCTTTTATCAGTGCCGTCATGGGGCGTCGTCCTTTCCGGATATTGAATGCGGTGGTGGAATGTGCCGATAAGAATGGCGATGAAGCTTTTCTGGATCGCATGGAGGTCCTTGAGCGTCAGCTCACATTCGTCGAGCTGACCATCTAAGAATATCTGCTCGATAATATTCTGCACGTGGGTCTCGATTCTTTTCGGCGTCGGTTCTGCGAGGATTCGCGAGGCCGCCTCCACCGCGTCGGCGAGCATGAGGATGCCGGCTTCCTTTGTCTGGGGCCTTGGCCCGGCGTACCTGAATTCCTTTTCATCCACCAGGTGGAGCTTGGGGTCCTCCAGCTCTTTTGCTCTGTTGTAAAAATAGTGCACAAGGCTCGTCCCATGGTGCTGTCGCACGGTATCGGTGATCTTCTTTCCGAGCTTGTATTTTTCAGCCAGCTCGATTCCCTCCTTGACATGGGAGAGGATGATGAGGGCGCTCATATTCGGGGTGAGGGTCTTGTGGGCGTCATCGAAATCGGTCCGGTTTTCGATGAAATAATGGGGGAGCTTCAATTTTCCTATATCGTGATAATAGGACGAAACCCTGGTAAGGAGCGGATGGGCCCCGATGCTCTCCGCCGCCGCCTTGGCAAGGTTCCCCACCACAATGCTATGGTGGTACGTGCCCGGCGCCTCGATCATCATCTGTTCGAGGAGCGGATGTTCCAGGTTCGCGAGCTCGAGGAGCTTTATGTCGGTCGTATAGCCGAAAAGGTGCTCTATCACGGGGAGAAGGCCGAGGGCGATGAAGCTGCTGCCGATGCCGGACAACAAAATTAGGGCGATTTTAGTGGGGATATTGGAGGCAGGGTCGTTAAAGAGCACGTGAAAGAGGATCATCACGAAGCTCATGATAAAAGCCGTATAGATCCCCGCTTTCAGTATGGTGTTCCTGTTCTCGCACTTACCCGAAAAATATGAAGCAGCGATATTTGCAAGAAGGGTGTAGAGAAAGACCTGGAGGCTGCTCTGAAACGCGAGCCCCATGGCAATGGCATAGATCAGGGAGAATGCGAGAGCCGCTTCGGAAAAAAGTACGATCCTGACGATGATCCCGAAGAGAAAAATGGGGATCACGTAGATCAGGTCGGACATATTGTCCCGGGCAAAATGACCGAAAATAAGGAAGCAGCTTTTTACGAAGGAGACGGTGAAGAGGATAAGAAGAAGCCCGAAAATAAGGTCTTTCTCCGAAACCACGAATTTCTTGATATTTCTGTTGGCATACTCGTAGATGATCGTTACGGAAAGGAGGAGGAGAATAAAGATGGCAAGGAATTTCCGGACGTTTAGGGTTTCCGCCTTTTCAGCCTCCTTCAGGGCGGAGAGCACGGCCACATGGTAATCGGTGATCCGCTCCCCCTCGCGCACGATGATCTCGCCTTTCTTCACCATCTCGCCGGTGGTAGGAATGCGAAACTCCACGGGTGATTTGATATTGCCGCCGGCTATGTCTCCGTATTGGTAGGCGGGTATCAGGAGCGGATATGCCGCATGGATAACGAGGGTAAGGCAAAGGGCGAAGACCGCAAAAACAAGAACTCTTTTTAAATCGGGATACGAGGGAGGTTTCTCTTTCTTGTCCTTACCGTTCTGCATGTTTATTTCCCCCCTCCGCGCCTTTCTTCTCATATGCTTTTATAATCTTCCGGACGAGAGGATGGCGTACCACGTCTGTTCCGCTGAAATTGACGAAATGAATCCCTTTTATACCCTTCAATATGGTCTGGATCTCTACCAGGCCGCTCGATCTCTTGTCGGGGAGGTCGATCTGCGTCACGTCCCCCGTAATTACGGTCTTGGATGAGAAGCCCAGCCTCGTGAGAAACATCTTCATCTGCTCCGATGCCGTATTCTGGGCTTCATCGAGGATGATGAACGCGTCGTTGAGCGTTCGGCCCCGCATGAACGCCAGGGGCGCGATCTCGATCACGCCCTTTTCCAGGAGTCTTGTACCCCTCTCCATATCGACCATATCATAAAGGGCATCATAAAGAGGCCTGAGATAAGGGTTTACTTTGTCGTACAGGGTCCCGGGCAGGTATCCCAATTTTTCACCGGCCTCTATGGCGGGTCTCGTGAGAATGATCCTCGAGACCTCCTTCCTGTAATATGCGGAAAGGGCCATTGCCATGGCAAGGTAGGTTTTACCTGTTCCCGCCGGTCCTACGCCTATGACCATGTCGTGTGTTTTTATAGCCTCAATGTACGCTTTCTGATTTGCCGACTTGGGTGTGATTACCTTTTTCGAGGGGAATATATAGATCTGGTCTTTATAAAGCTCGTCCACCGCGTTCTGTGTATGGGCGACGTACCGGACCGCATGGTCGATATCGGAACAACTGACCACGAAACCCTTCCTGATGATGCCCTGGAGCTCGCCGATTACTTTATTGGTATTCTCGACCTCTTTCTTTTCCCCTATAATGGTGAGGTGGTTTCCTCTAATGCTTGTTTTTACATTGAAGTACTTCCGTAGATATTTGATATTCTCGTCTTGTGGACCAAAAAGATTACGCGCTACATTTGTGTCGTCAAAGGACAACTTGAGATGCCCCTCTTCATTCCTTCTGTCTTCCAATAAAACTTTGAATACCTCCATGCAACGGTTTTTGAATCAGTACGAATATTATACCATAAAACGCTCCTTTGCAAGTGGTTACCATTTGTATAATCGGTGCGTTTCGGGTAAACTATGACCGTGCATAAGGTACTCATCATAGACGACGAGAAAAATATAGTCCACGCCCTCTCTTCAATATTGGGAGACGAGGGGTTCCACGTGCTCGAGGCGGGCGACGGCCAGGAAGGTCTTGCCATATTCGAAAGAGAAGCACCGGAAGTGGTCCTCTTAGACATTTGGATGCCCGAGATGGATGGGCTTCAGGTGCTCAAGAAGATAAGAGAGAAGGATAAAGACGCCATCGTAATCGTCATGTCCGGCCATGGGACCATCTCTACCGCCGTAGAGGCGGTGAAGCTGGGGGCCTATGATTTCCTTGAGAAGCCCCTTTCCATCGATAAGGTACTCGAAGTGATCCAGAGGTATCTGGCGGGCGATGCGAAGCGCTCCGAACCCGTGGAAGATGTGAAAATAGGAATGTCCCGGGGGCAGAGCATTCGCACCCAGAAGACCATAGGGAAGAGCATCGTCGTATATGGGGCGGGCCTGTTCTCTGGTGTGAAGACAGGCATGATACTGCTGCCCATGCCCGAGGGTTCGGGTATAGTCTTCGAGCATATTCCGGACGGCGAGCGCATTCCCGCGTTTATCGATTACGTCTATTCCGTAGGCTATTCCTCATCGGTAAAAGGAAAGACCTGCATCGTGAGGACCATAGAGCATCTTCTTGCCACCCTTCATATGTACGGCATAACCAACCTTCTCGTGAAGGTGAGCGAAGAGGTGCCTATCTTTGACGGCTCGGCAAAAGAGATATGCATGAAGATCGAAGAAGCGGGTGTGCTGGAGCAGAGAGAAGGGATCGAGCCCCTGAAAATAACGGAAAAGGTGGTCCTCAAAAACCTCAATGATTCCCAGTATCTCTCCATAGAGCCGTCGGACGGGTTCGAGATAGATTACGTGCTGGAGCACGGAAAACCCATCGGCGCCCAGAGATACCATTTCAAGGCTGATAAAGATTCTTTCATCAATGAGATCGCCCCCGCGAGGACATTCGGCTTCATAAAGGATTTCGAGCGGCTCGCCAGAATGGGACAGGGTGGAAGAATCGATAATGTGATGATGAATGTCATCATCCTGAGCGATGAAGGGGTGGTAAATACGAAACTCAGATTCGAGGACGAATTTGTGCGCCACAAGATCCTGGACGTGATCGGAGACACCTACCTCCTCAACAGGCCCGTGATCGGCAAAATAACCGCAAAACAGACAGGGCACCTGGAAAACATAGCCCTCATGAAAGAGCTCAAGAAGCTATACAGTTAAGACTGCCCCTGTCTTGATCCTCCGGATTCCGCTTTAACCTCCCGATTTCCGATTACACGTTTTCCGTTTTCCGCTCTTAACGCTTCACACGCTTCACACGCATCACACGCAAACGCCTCTACTTCAAATGATCGGGAAATTTACGAAAGTAGTGGTGAAAGGCTACGATAACGAGGGCATGGTTTATCGCGCCTTTTTCGATCAGCGAAGCTACCTCCGATATGGGGAGAAGCTCCACTTCGATGTCCTCGTCGGCATCGAAATTAGTCTCCCCCACCTTTCTTGCCCCTTCTATGAGATAGGTATGGCAGAGGTTGTTGAATATGGCCGGATTCGGATTGATGGAGCCGAGGAATGAAACGCGCTCTCCCTTATAGCCCGTCTCCTCCAGAAGCTCTCGCTCGGCGGCCTCCATAGGATCGGACTCGTCGACAAGACCGCCCGGTATCTCGAGGGTGATCTCCTTTGAGCCATGCCGCCACTGGCGGATCATCACGATCTTTCCGTCTTCCGTGACGGGGATGACATTGACCCAGTCATTCGTGTCGATCACATAAAAACGACCTTCTTCGTTGGTTCTGGGAGAGAGGGCCTGTTCTATTTTTATCCGGAAGATCTTGTAGTCCCGGTCTACATTGGAATCTATGAGTTTCCAGTCTTTTAACATGGCTTTCGGAAGAAGAAGTTACCACAGGATATCGGCCATTTTCAACCGGGAAGAAAGGGGAAAGGAAATAAAGAAAAGGAAGGGCCCCTAAAAGGCCCTTCCTTCAGTTACATCGGCAAGATATGACAAGCGCGGTTTCCCGATTGTCAGCACAATTCCATGCTTTCCCCACAGCAGATGAGATCGCATGCAGGGCAGGAGCAGGCTTCGTCAACTACGACGACCATTCCGCATTCCGCACATTCGAATTTCGATCCCTTCTTTACGGCGCCGTTCTTCGGAGCCTTCGCTTTGACGCTCTTCACGGATTTGGCTGTGGCGGCGGCAGTTTTAGGCGCCTCAGCCTTTTTGGGAGCGCCGGCTCTTTTGGCAGCGGGCGCAACCGGTTTTCCCTTGGCCGCGCTCTTCTTTTCCGGCTCTTTCTTTGGCGCGGCTTTGGCCTTCACCGCCTTGTCAGCGCCCTCAGTTTTTTTAGTCGCCATACCGTACCCCCTTTTTTTAATGAGATTTTGTAACCTATATCTTAATTTTATATAACTTATTCATTCTGTCAAGGTAATTTTACCAATAGTATCAGGTAATTCCACCTTTTCACGAAAAAAAATGGTCTATTTATCAGACCGGCCGGGTTTCGGGAGGGAACCTCCTGCGCTGCGCCCTCCTTTTATGGACTTCATTTGACAGAAGAGTGGAAAAAGTAATAATTTTAGGATCACGGCCGGGTAACGGAAAAGAGATGGTCCGAAGAAAAGGCCGCCGGAGAAGAAGAGGCGGAAAGCCGGACAGGGAGTAAGGATGAATTTCGATCGGGAAGAAGAAGGCGTTCCGGAGCGCGCTCAGCCTGTCGTGGCTGTGGGCGTGATGGACCTCCGGAGAGAGGTATCAGTCCGTCTGAACGGTGAATTTACCTGTGAAGAAGGAGATGGGCTATCGGGTGCATTCACCGCCCGGACCGAAGGGCAGGCAATCCTCATCACCGAAGGAGACGGTCGCGAGACGGTCCGGTCCTCGCGGATAAGGTTGGAAGGGAGACCGGGATCGACATTCACCCTTCTCAACGTCACTATAGGTAAAAACTTTCATTGGGAAAGGGCCGAGGAGCAGACTTTCGAGGGTAATCTCATCCTCCTCAGCCGCGGCAGCGGCGTCATGGCCGTAATCAATGAGATACCCATAGAGGAGTACCTTCGGAGCGTCATCTCGTCGGAAATGAAGGCCACGGCGCCCATGGAATTTCTCAAGGTCCACTCCATCCTGTCCCGTAGCTGGCTCCTCGCCGCCCTTGACAGAAAACAGAAGAAATGCGGGACTTCGGCAAAGGTGAGTGAGGGGCTTCAGGGTGCGGGAGAGATGGTGCGGTGGTACGAGCAGGAAGAACACGACCTCTTCGACGTGTGTGCCGACGACCATTGCCAGAGGTACCAGGGCGTCACGAAGATCGTCTCGCCCGATGCCGCCCGCGCAGTAAAGGAAACAGAGGGAAAGGTAATCGCCTTTCGCGGAGTGATTTGCGATGCCCGCTATTCGAAGGCCTGCGGAGGAATTACCGAAACCTTCAGGACCGCGTGGGAGGAGAAAGATGTGCCTTATCTCATTGCCGTCTCCGACTCGGAACACGTATATCCTCCCATAATCACCGAAGAAGAAGCGCATCGCTGGATTATTTCGAAGCCGCAGGCATACTGCAATGTGGATGACCCGGCAATTTTGGCGGGAATTCTTCCCGATTTCGACAGGGAGACAAAGGAATTTTTCCGGTGGAAGACGGAATATGAAAGAGATGAGCTCGAGGCGATCATGAAAGAGAAGTCCGGCATCGATTTCGGCGTCTTACGGGAGATAATTCCCCTCCGAAGAGGCCCGTCGGGCCGCATCTCCCGGCTGAAGATCACGGGCTCCGGGGGAAGCATGATAGTCGGGAAAGAGCTCGAGATAAGACGCTGGCTCTCTCCCACCCACCTTTTCAGCAGCGCATTCATTGTGGAAACCATAGCGTCCCCCGCCGGGGAAATAGAAAAATTCATTTTCCACGGCGCAGGTTGGGGCCACGGAGTCGGTCTTTGTCAGATTGGAGCGGCGGTAATGGCAACAACTGGTTTTAAAGCGGAGGAGATTTTGAGCCATTATTTCCCGGGAACGGAGGTACGGAAAATCTATTGAAGAAGATCCGGAGCATGGAGCCATGACGCGGCGGCGATTCAAGACCGCCTTCATATTGGGTGCAGGTCTGGGAACTAGGCTCAGGCCCCTGACGGAACGGTGTCCCAAGCCGCTCCTCCCGGTGGAAGGACGTCCCGTCATAACTTATGCCATGGATCGCCTGATCGAGGCAGGAGTGGACAGGCTCATCGTGAACACCCATCATCTTCCCGAAGTGTATGAGGAGAAATTCCCCGACAGGTCATGGCGCGGCGCGACCATTACATTCCGCCACGAGCCGGTTCTCCTGGATACAGGAGGAGGGCTCAAGAATATCGAGGACCTTCTCGAAGACGACCAAAGCATATTCTGCTACAACGGCGATGTGTTCTGGGAACCGGACCTGTTGCGTCTTGCCCGTTTCCACGAGGAAAAAAAGGCGGAGGTGACCCTTGCCCTCAGAAGCACCGGACCTCTTTTAAACGTGGATATAGACGAGAGGGGCGAGGTCTGCGATCTCAGGCATACCTTCGGGCAAAGAGGGGTGAAGAGCTGCCAATTCAGCGGCGTCTATGCCCTTGAGACATCATTCCTGCAAAACCTTGAGGAGGGAAGGGTGGAATCGGTCATTCCGGCCTTCCTGAGGAGGATCGCCACGAGACCGGGATCGATCATGGGCGTGATCATGGACGACGGCTCCTGGAATGACATAGGCACCGTAGAGGAATACGAGCGGCTAAAGGGGGATCGGCATGAGTTTGGCCGGTGAATTTATAATCGATTTCGCGCGTGAGGCGCTGGGGCTCGACAGACCGCTCCCAATCGAAGGGGCTCCTCTTTCCGCCAGGGGATCGGATAGAACTTTTTACCGGATCACGTGGGGGGAAGGGAAGAGCTGCATTCTCGTTCATTATAACCCGGTCAGGACCGAGAACGGATACTACGCCGAGATCACGCAATTTCTCGCCGCCATAGGGGTGCCGGCGCCCCGGCTCATCGCGCACGATCCCGGGCAATGCCTCCTTCTCATGGAAGATATGGGGGAACGGGACCTATGGTATTACAGGGAAGATCTTTGGGAGGGGCGGCGCGATCTTTACGTAAAGACCCTTGAAGCGGTCCATTGCCTTCACTCCTTTGATATAGAGGATTTTCCCCGGTATGGCGTGAGACTTATGGAGAGATTCGGCCCGGAGCTCTATCAATGGGAGAGGGAATATTTCAAGGAGCACTTCATGCAAGGATCCCTGGGCCTTACCATCGAGCCTTCCTGCGCGAAGCGCCTGGAGGGAGAGCTTGCCGGCCTCGCGAAGAGGCTTTCAGATACCCGTCAATGCCTTGTTCATAGAGACCTGCAGTCGCAAAACATCATGATCCGCGACCGCATGCCTTTTCTTATCGATTATCAGGGGATGCGTTTCGGAAGCCCCTTTTACGACCTCGCCTCTCTTCTCTGCGATCCCTATGTCAGATTCTCCTTCACGGAGATCGAAGACCTTCTTCTTGTCTACTATGGTATGGGAAATAAGGAGATGGAATGGGACGTGTTCCAGGGGCTTTTCTGGGACGCCTCGGCCCAGCGTCTCATGCAGGCATTGGGCGCATACGGCTTCCTCGGCTACAAAAAGGGCCTGACCTCCTTCCTCGGCCACATCCCGGCGGCGCTGGCGAACCTCGACATGGCAGCGGCGAAGGCCGTATCCCTGCCGTGCCTTAGGGAGCTCACGGGAAAATGTCTCAAGAAATGGGGTTCGATGCATTCATTATCGTGAGACGGTATAAAGGGATGGCATACCGTGTGCGCGGCGAGCCCCGCGTAAGCGGAAAAGGGAGAGTAGTTCTATCGTCCGTTCAGGACCATTCGCATGGTCCTCAGGATCTTGTACCGCTGGAGGTCTATTACCGTTCCGTCCTCCGAGGCTCCGGGACGGCCCTCACTATTGAATCCCGGTCTCTTCACATAAATGAGGTTCATATCGAGGCCCATTTCACGTATGTCCCGTTCCATTAAGAAAATTATAGCACAGGGTCCCTCGGGGGAAGTGTGATCTTGATCACACTTCCGGCTGTCGATTGCCGGAATCTGTCTAAAAAAGGCCTTCCATAGGGGTTCTGAATTCCCATCTACACCAGCTTCCCTCCGGATGGAGACCGGGAGGGCAGTAGACGCACGATACCAATACCCTTGGGTCTATCGTGGAAGCTACATTTTTGAAGCCTGTTTCGAACGTGGGGCGGCAGGCGAAAAGCCCTTTGCCGGACTTAAGCCGCGCCTCCTGGGGAGGACAGGAGGTGACCGTGAGAAAGGCGCTTCCGCTGCTATTCCTCTCGATTCCGTAGGCGCACTTTCCGGCCCAGCTCATGAAGTTAATCGTCCGGAGCACCGCGTCGATTCCCCCATTATCGGAGATCCGGAGAATCTCCTTGATTCTGCGCGCCTCCACCCTCGATGAGACATCCCACATGTGCACATCGATCTCGAGGGCACTCGCCGTACCATACCGGTCTTCGACCCCGGAAAACCAGAGCCCGTCACAGGTATGCCAGTTTAAGGAATACATCCTGATGAGCTCGATGAGCGTCTCTTTCGGAAGCTTCTCCAGCTCCCCCTGCACCGGATTTAATGGTTGTTCCATTCCAAGCCCTCCCTGTCCGTGGTCCGGTATGCCACCCCCGTGGCGCCGGAAATATGAGCCATCGCCTCTTCAGTCCTTATACCATAATCCTGACTTTCAGCACAGGGCCCGGTTCGGAGCAATAAAGTCTATTGCGGGAGACGCGGGTGGCTGCGAGGGCGAGCGTGTGGTATACTTGAGCCGTGACATTCAGACGAGACTTTCGGGAGAGACCCTCTTTCGACTATGATGAAGAACCGATGCCCAGCGGCCATTGGGCGGTCCCATGGTCGGACCTCATGATGGTCGCCTTCGTGCTCTTCGCCGTTCTCTATTCCTACGTCCTCTCCCACAGGGATTTCGGCGATGCATTAAAGAAACCGGCCAAGGGCGCGGCTCAACGATCAGCGATCCGGGAAGGGTCAAAAGCCCCGGGCGCGGCCCCCTCACTAAATCCGGCACCCGGCACAGGGGAAGCCGGGGGAGCGGCCATGGAAGACCTTTTCGAGGCGCTCCGGACTACCGTGAAAGTCTCGAAACTGGAAGACGTGACCGTGGCGCTGGAGAAGGATAAGACCATAAAGGTCAGCGTGGGAGAGCCCCTGATGTTCGATCTCGGACGGGCGGAGCTTAAGCCCGGATCGATGCAGTTCCTGAGAGAGCTCGCCGACCGGATAGTGGCGACGAAGTACAAAGTGGTGGTCGAAGGCCATACCGATTCTTTCCCTGTCCATAGCGCGGGTTTCACCACGAACTGGGAGCTCTCCGCGGGAAGGGCGGTGAAGGTCGCCCGCTTTCTTATCGAAGACGGGGGTCTTGAGCCGGAGCGCTTCAGCGTGGTCGGCTACTCCATGTATAAGCCCGTGGCGCCGAATACTTCGGCTGCCAATAAGGCGAAGAACCGGAGAGTAGAGATCGTGATCACCAAAGAGAAGATAGAGTAGGGGAGAAATAGGAAGCTATGATCAAACATAATTTCGTGGGGGCTTTCATCTGCTTCCTCATCTTTGTAGGGTGCTTCTTCTGGGGCGAAAGCGGCACGGTCGTTTTCTACCTCAATATCGTGAGCCTCCTGGTGGTGGTTTCGGGCACCCTCGGCGCCGTCTTCCTGAGCCATCCCTTCAACAGGCTGAGCAGCGCCTTTAAAGTGGCAAAGAACGTCTATACAAAAGATGTGATCTCCAATTCCGACGAAGTGGTGAACCTCCTCCTCGATATGGCGGTGAGGTCCAAATATGACGGTATACTCTCCCTGGAGCGCTATGAGAAGCAGCTGACCGTATCGTTCCTGAGGGACGCCCTCGCCATGGTGGTCGACGGCTATTCGGAGGAAGAGATCAAAGATATTCTCGGCACGGAAATGCACTTCTTCAGACTGAGGCGGCAGCAATCGGAGAGGGTGTTCAGGACCATGGCTGCCGTTGCCCCGCCGTTCGGAGTGGCGGGAAGCATCATAGGCCTTATCGGGATGCTCGTAGGCATGGGGGACACGGGGATCATCCTGAAGACCATTCCCCTTGCCCTCACCTCCACCCTCTACTCCATTATCATCAGTTATTTTATCCTCATTCCCATCGCGGAAGGCATTTATTCGAAGACCCAGAGGGAGCTTTACCTCCAGAGTATCATCAGTGAAGGGGTCGTCGAGATCGCACGGGAAAAAAATGTATATAAGCTCGAAAGAAAGCTCTCCACTTTCCTCACCCCTTCCCAGAGAGAAGGGGCGGGCCAGGGCATCCGGCAAATCCAGAAGCGCTACGCCGACATGAAGAAAGGCAAGGGCGCTCCCAGGGAACAAAGGGCCGCCGATTCCGCGGCAAAAGCGAAATAATCCTCAGACTATCTTTTATCCTCCAAGCATAATCATAATAGATTATGAGAGATTCGAGGCTTCTTATTCCATTTCTAAGTCAAAGATGATATCGAGGCGACGAGGAAGACGCGACGGAGGTGTACTGCCAGTACATCGAGGAGCAGATGACGAAGGCAACGAAGAGAGCGCTTTGAATTAAAAATGGAATCAGGGCTCTTCTTTTCCGAGGCGGGCAATCTCTTCCTTGAGCCACCAGAGCATGAGGAGACCCGGAAGGGCGGTCAGGGTGGTGATGAGAAAGAATGGGGCCCACCCGAGGTATTTCACCACAAAGCCCGAGGTCGGGGTGATGAAGACCCGGCCCAGGGCGGAAAGAGATGAGAGGAGGGCGAACTGGGTAGCGCTGTATCGTTTATTGCAGACGGTCATGATAAAGGCCATGAATGCGGCCATTCCCATGCCTCCCGCAATGTTTTCGAAGGCCACGGCGAAGATCATCATCCCGTAGCTCTTGCCGGTGTACGCGAGGGCCATGAAGGAGAGATTGGAGACCATCTGAAGAATCCCGAAGATCATGAGGGACCGGAAAAGGCCGAGCCTGATCATCATGCCTCCCCCGTACATGGCGCCCGCAATGGTGGCGGCAAAACCGAGGCCTTTATTGATGGTGCCCACGTCCGTCGGGGTAAAGCCGACGCCTCTCAAAAGAAAGGTCGTGGTGAGGCTGCCCGCATAGGCGTCGCCGAGCTTGTAGAGGATGATAAACAGAAGGATGATGAGGGCCATGGGACGGTAAAAGAAATCCTTGAGAGGTCCCCATACCGCTTCCTTGAGGGTTTTCGGAGGGACGATCTTTCCATCCGGCTCGCGCCCGATCAGGGTGCCGACCATGCCTACTATCATAAGCCCCGCCATGATAAGGTAGGTGTTCTGCCACCCTATGCGGTCCGACATGATAAGGGCGATGGCGCCGGCGGTCAGCATGGCCACCCTGTATCCCACGATGAAGGCGGCCGAGCCGGTCCCTCGTTCCTTTTCCGGCAGTATATCCGTTCGATAGGCGTCCACCACGATATCCTGGGAAGCGGAAGAGAAGGCAACCATGAGGGCAAGGAGCGCCAATGAGAGAGGGGCGTATTGGGGTGAAGAAAAGGCCATCCAGGCTATGGCGGCCATGAGGACGATCTGTGTGGATATCGCCCATCCGCGGCGCCTTCCGAGCCAGGGCGGCACGAACCGGTCCATGAGGGGCGACCATATGAATTTTATCGTGTAGGGTATGCCCACGAGAGAAAAAATCCCGATAGTCCGGATATCGACGCCCGCGATGGTGAGCCACCCCTGAAGGGTGCCGCTCGTGAGCGGAAGAGGAAGGCCCGAAGAGAACCCGAGGAGCATCATGACCGCCATGGGGCGGCTGCAATATACTTTCATGAAATTGGCGATCCGGAGCATCATGGGGCTGTCCTTTTTCTTTCCTTTTCAGATAGTACGGAATTCACGGGCAGCCGTCCCTCGAAGGGTCGCTCTCCCGTGATGCAACGGAACACTGCTTCCTCAGCTTCCGGCGACGGGTCATAGGCGGCAATAAGGATCTCCGCCTCTTTAAACCGGTCGAGCAGCCACGGGCTGCCGAAGGAGACGACTATGGCCGGGGAGATCGACCTTGCCATCTGTTCCGCCTTCTCGAACTCTATTTCTTCGCCTTTACCTTTTTCCCGGCCGCCGAAGAGGAGGAATACGACCGGCCTCTCGTGGGTGGGAAGGGGTTTCTTAACGTGCGAGGCCTGAGAAACGTAGTATCTGAGGTGTGAAAGGAGAAAATGTTCTTCCCCGCCCCCATAAATGAGGGGCAATCTGTCCGAATCCCTTACGGGCATAAACCTGCCCCTTCCTTTTACCAGGGTCACCGCCTTCTGGGCAATCTCCTGAGCGAGCTCACTGTTTCTCTCATAATCGACCGGAGTTGCCGCGGCCGGATATTCGCGGCCGATCCTGACCTTTAACGCTTCAACTCCGAGAAAAGCCTGGTCGAGCCGCTCTTTGGTGACGAGACCAGTCTCGAAGGCATGGGCAAGAGCTCCCACGAGGGCCTCCGGCTCCCCGGCGCCGATGAGGAGGTCTCCTTCCGCCGCGATACAAGATGCGAAACTCGCTGCAGAATCATCTTCCCTTATCAGGGCATGAATAAAGGGTTTGTCATTCTGATCGGAAAGGCAGGGAGAATAAAGAAAACCCCCGCGGGCAAGGGCCTCCGGCCTCCACGGCGTCAAATCCGCATTCAGAAATGCGGCCTCATATTCGCAATTCAGGCGGTCGAAGAGAGCGGCCTGCAGCAAAGGGCGCTCATCGTTTTTTTCAGGAGGGGGAGCGGGATTTTGCTGAGGGAATTGGGGCATGAGGGGGATGTTTATCCCCAGGTCCGCAGCCTCGGCTGCCATTGCGGCCAAAGCACGGGTAATGAGAAGGGGAGCCCCGGGATCATCCGAACCAAAGGCAGCGGCAAAGGCCATGGGTCCGGGAAAATGCGTGGCGCCCCTCATGGGCGCGCTCATACCATTATCGACGGAAGAGGCGAACAAAAGAGGCCGGTCCCCATGAGACCGGGCGCGGGTAAGGAAAGCCCTTATCTCGTCCTTTTCCCCGCCTTGCAGCAGAAACCCGCCTATTCCTTTTCTGATCAGGGAAAGTACTTCTTCGCCATAGGAGGTGTGACGAATCCGGTCGCCGTCCAGCCGGGCGATGACGAGGCCGTAAAGTTTTCTTTCGAGAGCAGTCTGGCCGGAAAGAAGATTCAGCAGCATTGAGTGCTTAGTTTACCGGATCGAGAACGTTCGATGCAGAGGCAGAACCATCGTTACCCCCGTTGAGCCTGACTTTTCCAGTCCCTCCCGCAGGGGGCATCCGGCGACTACGCGTGTCTTTTCGACCTCAAGGATTTCAGCCTTCTCTTCTGCGCTTCGCGCTGTTTTCTCCTGATCTTTTCCGAAGGTTTTTCATAGAAGCTTCTCTTCTTGATTTCCTTGAAAAGCCCTTCCATCTGGAGTTTGCGCTTCAGATCCTTAATCGCCTTCTCAATATTATCGCCTTGAACCCTTATATCCAATATTCTTACCCCTTTCTTTTTCGAGACTATATTCTTTAAGTAAAAACCCAGGGCTTTTAAAGGCCCTGGGGCACCGTTCTCTTTAAAAGTCAAATTTAAGATAATACAAAAACGAGTATAAGTAAAGACTTAAATTGAAGAACAGGGTTCTTTGAAAGGCGAAATAAATGTTCTAAAATAGACCTTTACAGATAAGAATCGTGACGCGAAGGAGGGAGGATATGAAATACCGGACAGGAAATATAGGCAGGGTCGTCGTGGCGAGATTCGAGGACGGGGACGACCTGCTGGAGGGGCTTAAAGATATCGCAAGGGGGGAGGGGATCAGGGCGGCAGTCTTTTTTCTGGTGGGTGGAATATCGGAAGGCAGGATCGTGGTAGGGCCAGAGAGAGATGAGTCCCCGCCGGTCCCGGTGTGGCGCGAGCTGAATGAGAGTCATGAGATGCAGGGTACGGGCACGATATTCTGGGAGGGGGATGAGCCGAGGATACACCTCCACGGGGCGTATGGCAAGAAGGACAGCGTGAAGATGGGGTGCCTGAGGGAGTCGGCGAAGACGTTCCTGGTCATGGAGGCGGTGATTATGGAGATAAAGGGGATAAATGCCGTGAGGCAGCTCGACCCCCTGTCGAAAATGGTCCTCCTCAAGCTGAAGGATCTACCCGACGATGGCAGGTGGAAGACGCCCGAGATCGATTATCCGGGATCGAAGTGAGGGCTATCGTTATCGTTGAGTGCGCTTGGACGGAACGCGGATCGGGGTGGGAACTCCATATCCGCCGCCTGGGTCCGCTCGAGCCCTTCGCCGTATGAGTATACGGCTGCGGTCCACGATGCTCCCCAGACGACGAATCTGAAGTCCCCACCCCGATCCGCGTTCCACACGACCCCGGCCTTTTTAAACTGTAGAGGCCGGGGGAAAGGAATAGCTTGTGTGAAGGTGGACTGAGTTTCCGGTGTCATGACTGATCCGGGTTTGAGCGGTTTTTTGAACGAAGCTTGGGCCTGAAACTGGGCCGGGCTTTATTTCGGCCGGTTATTTTTGTATAATATCGATATGGAGAATGCTCTTTCCCATCTTGTGAAGTGTGAGCTTTGCCCGCGGCGGTGTAAGGCGGGCAGGACCAGGGACAGGAAAGGGTATTGCGGGGTCGGCAAAGAGATCATCGTCTCCCATTACGGGCCTCATTTCGGTGAAGAGCCTCCCATATCCGGCGAGAAGGGTTCGGGGAATATCTTCTTCGGCGGCTGCAACCTCAAGTGCATCTATTGCCAGAATTTTCAGATCAGCCAACAGCATGAGGGAGAGCGCCTCGATGTGAACGGCCTCGTCAGCCTATTCTTTTCCCTTGCGGCACAAGGGGTCCATAATATCAACCTTGTAAGTCCTACCCCTTATATTTCCTTTATCGCTTCGGCGATCAGGGCGGCAAAGGGGAAGGGGTTCACCCTGCCTTTCGTTTACAATACGAATGCCTATGAGAATGTGGAGTCCCTGGGCCTTCTTAAGGGGCTTATCGATATCTACCTCCCTGATTTCAAATACGGGAACCCGAAGATGGGAAAACTCCTTTCCGACGCCCATGAATATCCCAAATGGGCAAAATTCGCCATTCTCGAAATGAAGTCCCAGGTCGGCGACCTGATTGTCGAAAAGGGGATTGCAAAAAAAGGGCTCCTCGTCCGCCACCTCGTGCTGCCCAATAACCTTGCGGGCTCCAAAGAGGTCATCACATGGATCAAGGAGAACCTCGGGCCCCAGACTTATCTGAGCCTCATGGCGCAGTATAACCCGTTATATAAGGCAAGCACCTATCCGATGCTCGACCGGAAGATCAATAGGGACGAATATAACGCCCTTCTGGAGCTTTTGCACCAATACGGGTTTCATAACGTGTACGTTCAGGAGTTGGAGAGCGCATCTTGCTTTGTTCCCGATTTTAAAAAGGATAAGCCTTTCCAGGAGAGGACCGGCACAAAAGGATGAAGGAGGATTGAACAGTGGAGATAAAGACGGTAAAGATCGACATCCCCGAAGGCGCGAATATCGTGATAGGCCAGTCCCATTTCGTGAAAACTGTGGAGGATATGTATGAAATCCTCGTGGGCTCCTCGTCCCACCTGAAATTCGGCATTGCCTTTTCCGAGGCGAGCGGGCCGTGCCTGGTGAGGTATGAAGGGAACGACGAGGCTCTCATGAAACTCGCCTGTGAGACCTCAATGGCCCTTTCCGCCGGCCATACCTTCGTCATCTTTCTCAAAGAGGGTTTTCCCATAAACATACTCAATGCGGTGAAAGCCTGCCAGGAAGTCTGTCATGTTGTCTGTGCCACTGCAAACCCCCTGGAAGTGGTCCTGGCCCTGGGGCAGGATGGGAACGGCATTCTCGGGGTAATTGACGGGGCCCGCCCGGAAGGCATCGAGGCCGCAGAAGACAAGAGGTCCCGGCAGGACCTATTGCGTAGGTTCGGGTACAAGCTATAAGGGTTCTACATCACCTCCAAAGAGGCTAATACCCGAATATTTCAGAAGTTTCTTTTGATGTTGATTGTTCGGCCGGTTCTATGGTATTTTTCATCTAAATGGATGATTTTTACCGTATATCTAGGCTTCCCCCGTACACCTTCGCAATCGTAAGAGACCTGCTCATAGAGGCACGAAAAAGAGGAGAGGACATTATCGACCTCGGCATGGGCAACCCTGACCTGGCCACTCCCAAGTGCATCGTCTCGAAACTCGTGGAGGCGGCGAGGAACCCGAAAAACCACAGATATTCAGTGACGAAAGGCATTTATAAGCTGCGCAGTGCCATGTCGGAATGGTATAAGAGAAAGTATGACGTGGAGATAGATCCCGATTCGGAAGTCGTGGTCTGTATGGGGGCAAAGGAAGGGATCGGCCACCTCGTGCTCGCCACCATAAGCCAGGGGGAAGTGGTCATTGTTCCGGGACCTGCCTATCCGATCCACACGTATTCGGTGGTGATCGCGGGAGGAGATCTCCGGACGATTCCGCTCATGCCCCGGGAAGAATTCTTCGAGCGGCTGAATATGGCGGTCAAGACCACCTGGCCCCAGCCGAAGATGCTGATAATCAGTTTTCCCAATAACCCCACCACGGAAGTGGTGGACTTGGAATTTTTTGATAAAATAGTTGCCTTTGCCAAGGAGCACAATCTTATGGTCGTCCACGATCTTGCCTACGCGGACCTCGTCTTCGACGGATACCGGGCGCCGAGCTTCCTTCAGGCGAAAGGCGCGAAAGATGTGGGTGTTGAATTCTATTCACTCTCCAAAAGCTACAGCATGCCCGGATGGAGGGTAGGCTTTGCAGTGGGAAACAAGGAGATGATCAATGCCCTGAGCAGGATCAAGAGTTATTTCGATTACGGCGTATTTCAGCCTATTCAGATTGCATCCATCATCGCCCTCAATGAATGCGATGATGAGGTTCTAAATATAGTGGACCGGTACAAGGGCAGGAGAGATGTCCTTTGTGAGGGGCTTTCCCGGTTCGGTTGGGTTGTGGAAAAACCGAAGGCGACTATGTTCGTCTGGGCAAAAATACCCGGAGAGTTCGAATCGATGGGCTCGGTCGAATTTTCAAAGCTTCTCCTGAGGGAGGCAAAGGTTGCCACATCGCCGGGTATCGGTTTCGGGGAATATGGAGAGGGGTATATACGGTTCGCCCTCATCGAGAATGAACACAGGATCAAACAAGCGGTAAAAGGGATAAAAAACCTTCTTTACTCAGCAAAAAAAATATGATCGGAATAGGTATAATAGGCTTAGGCACCGTAGGCGTAGGTACGTACAAAATCCTCAGGGACCACGGCTCCCTTATAAGGTTAAGGACGGGGACGGAATTGGAAGTGGTGAGGATCGCGGACGTGGATATTACGAGTGACAGGGGCATTGCCCTTGAAAAGGGGCTCCTTGTCAACAATGCCATGGAGCTTATCGAGGACGAGCGGGTCGATATCGTGGTCGAGCTTATGGGCGGAACTACCCTCGCATTCGACTTCATATCGGAAGCATTGAAGAGAAAGAAGTGGGTGGTAACGGCGAACAAGGCGCTTCTTGCCGAAAGGGGCGACGACCTTTTCCGTCTCGCCGAGGAGCAGCACGGGGAGATCGGCTTCGAGGCCTCCGTATGCGGCGGCATCCCGGTCATCAGGGCGATACGAGACGGCCTCGTGGGGAACCGGCTGACTTCGCTCATCGGTATCCTGAACGGCACATGCAATTACATACTCTCCCGGATGACGGAGGAGGGGATATCTTTCAGCAATGCCCTATCGGAAGCCCAGCGTCTCGGTTTTGCGGAGAAGGACCCTACCCTCGATATAGAAGGGATAGACGCGGCGCATAAACTCTGCATTCTGGCCCGCCTGGCCTTTCACTACCCGGTGGAGATGAAGGATGTGGCCACCTCGGGCATCTCGAGGATCGATCCCATAGATATCCAGTTCGCGAAAGAATTTGGATACAGGATAAAATTGCTCGGAATGGCAAAGGAAGAAAAGGGTCTGATCGAGGCCAGAGTAGAGCCGGCCATGATCCCGGCGGCCCATCCCATGAGCAACGTCAACGGCGTCTTCAATGCGACCTATGTAGTGGGCGACAGGGTCGGGCCTACCCTTTATTACGGCCGCGGCGCGGGCAGCGACCCCACGGGAAGCGCGGTGGTGAGCGACATCGTCGATATGGCCTCGAGGTTCAGGGCGGGCGCCGCCAGGACGATAATGCCCTTTCAGGCAGAGGGACGCCGCATGAGGAGACCAGAAGAATCGTCCTTTCCCTACTACATGCGGTTTACGGTCGAAGACAGGCCGGGCGTTCTTTCGAAGATTTCGGGCATCCTCGCCCAATATAATATCAGTCTTTCTTCGGTGATCCAGAAGGGAAGAAGGGAAGTGGGCCACGTGCCCCTGGTGATCGTCACCCACGAAGCGATTGAAGAGAACCTCAACAGGGCCAAATCCGAAATCGACGGTCTGCCGTTCGTACAGGGCGAGAGCGTTCATATAAGGATCGAAGAAGGCAACTCATGATGCCCTTCTCCAATCGATGCCGTCGACCTTCTTCCGCCCTCTTCAGGGGCGGCCGGAGGAGGTCGGGCGAATGAAATTCATCGTGATTATCGGAGACGGCATGGCGGATTTCCCCATTCCGGAGCTCGGCGATAAGACCCCTCTCATGGTTGCCCGCACACCGCACATGGACAGGATGGCGAGGGAAGGATTTTGCGGCAAGGTCATGACCATACCTGACGGCATGCCTCCGGGAAGCGACGTGGCGGGCATGTCGATCTTCGGATACGATCCCGGCCAATATTATACGGGCAGGGCGCCCATAGAGGCCGCGGGAATGAGCATCCCCATGGAGAGTAATGATATCGCGTTCCGATGCAATCTTGTGCACCTGGAAGTTGAGCCGGGAAAAACGGTTATGGGAGATTACAGTGGAGGGCATATCACCACGGAAGAAGCATGGCGGCTCGTCGATACCCTGAACAGGGAGATAGGCACCGACCGCATCCGTTTTTATCCCGGCGTCGGCTACCGTCACATCATGCTCTGGCGCTCCGGCGATGACTCCATGGCAACCACGCCTCCCCATGACATTACGGGCCGTGAGATCGGTCCCTATATGCCTGCCGGCACAGGCGCCGAGATGGTAACCGCCCTGATGGAGAGGTCGCGGCAGGTCCTGGCATGCGATCCGGTAAACCGGGAGAGGGAGAAGGCCGGAAAGCTTCCCGCCAACAGTATCTGGTTATGGGGGCAGGGCAAAAAGGCCTTTCTTCCCGTCTTCAAGGAAAAATACGGCCTCAAGGGAGCGACGGTTGCGGCGGTCGACCTTATCAAGGGCTTAAGCTGCCTCATAGGGTTCGACACGCCTCTTGTGAGGGGCGCGACCGGATATCTCGATACGGACTATGGCGCGAAGGCGAGAAAAGCCCTCAACCTACTCCGGGACCATGATATCGTCTATATTCATGTTGAGGCGCCCGACGAAGCGTCCCACAACGGCAACAGGGAAGAGAAGATCAAAGCGATCGAAAGCATAGACAGGGAAGTGGTGGGCAAGGTCCTTGAAGAGGCGGGCGAGGGGGTAAGATTTCTCGTTCTCACGGACCATGCCACGCCTTTATCGATGAAGACCCACTTTGCATGCCCGGTGCCCTTTGCAATCTATGAAAAAGGGTCTGAATCAGGGGCGGGCTGCGCATGGGGATACGACGAACGAACAGGGGATAAGGTAATGAGCGGAGAAGAAATGGTCGCCTATTTCGTGAGGGGAAAGAACGGATGAGACAGAAATTCATATTTATTACCGGCGGCGTGGTTTCGTCCCTTGGCAAAGGGATTGCTTCGGCATCTATCGGAGCGCTTCTTGAAGCAAAAGGGCTTACAGTGACCCTGATCAAGCTCGATCCTTATATCAACGTGGACCCGGGGACCATGAACCCTTTCCAGCACGGCGAAGTCTTTGTGACCGACGACGGTACCGAGACGGACCTGGATCTGGGTCATTATGAGCGGTTTACCCATTCCGTGTCGTCGAAGAGGAACAATTTCACGACCGGCCAGGTATATGATACGGTCATCGCCAAGGAGAGGCGCGGCGAATACCTCGGGGGGACCGTGCAGGTGATCCCCCATATCACGGACGAGATCAAAAGAAGGATCCTCGATGTAGATGACGGGATAGATGTAGCCCTTGTGGAGATCGGAGGGACGGTGGGCGACATCGAGAGCCTCCCTTTTCTCGAAGCCATAAGGCAGCTCAGAAATGACCTCGGCAAGGAGAATACCCTTTTCGTCCATCTCACCCTGGTGCCTTTTATCAAGACTGCCGACGAGATGAAAACGAAGCCGACCCAGCACAGCGTAAAAGAGTTGCGCGAGATCGGTATCCAGCCCGACATCCTCCTGTGCAGGACGGAAAAGTTTCTTTCCCAGGGGCTGAAGGATAAGATTGCCCTTTTCTGCAACGTCGACAGGGACGCGGTAATCACGGCGAAAGACGTGGACCATGTCTACGAGGTGCCCCTGCTTTACAACCAGGAGGGCCTTGACGAGAAGATTACGAACATGCTCAACATATGGGCAAAAAAACCCGATCTATCCCAATGGGTAACCATTGTCGATACGATCAAGAACCCGAAAAAGCAGGTCGAGATCGCGGTGGTGGGCAAGTATGTGAAACTGATCGATTCATACAAGAGCCTTAACGAGGCACTCGTCCACGGCGGCATCGGGAACGGCTGCAAGGTGAATGTCCATTATATAGACTCCGAGGAGCTCGAGGGCGGACCGACCGACTATTTTGACGATATAGACGGTATACTGGTGCCGGGCGGGTTCGGCGACCGGGGTATCGAGGGAAAAATAAAGGCCATCGGCTATGCACGGACGAACAAGATCCCCTACTTCGGCCTCTGTTTGGGCATGCAGCTCGCAGTGATAGAAATAGGGCGCAGCCTGGCGGGACTCAAGGGCGCGCACAGCACGGAATTCAATGAAGGTACGGCCTGTCCGCTCATATACCTCATTGAAGAGTGGGTGGACCGGGAGAACCAAATTCAGAAGAGGGACAAGTTCTCCGATCTGGGAGGGACCATGCGACTCGGGGCCTATCCATGTAAATTAAAACCGGGAAGTCTCGCTGCCAAGGCATACGGTCAGGACCTGATCCATGAGAGACACCGGCACCGCTATGAATTCAATATGTTCTACCGGGAAGAGCTGGAAAAATGCGGCATGAACGTGACCGGGATATCCCCCGACGGCACCCTGGTGGAGATCGTCGAGTTCAAGGGCCACCCGTGGTTTCTCGCGTGCCAGTTCCATCCGGAATTCAAATCAAAGCCTTTGAATCCTCATCCCCTGTTCAGGGACTTTATCAAGGCATCCCTGAAGAGGAGACAAGATAAGCAGAAATGGAAAAAGAAGTGACCATAGGCAATATAAGGATAGGGGAGAAGCCCTTCCTCTTTATCGGGGGACCCTGCGTCATCGAAGGGAGGGATATCACCCTGCGCCATGCCGAAAAGCTGGCCCGCCTCACTGAGAAGCTCGATATACCTTTCATATTCAAATCTTCCTACGACAAAGCAAACAGGACCTCCGTCACGAGTTACCGGGGCGTGGGCATCGAAGAAGGGTTAAAAATACTCCAGGAGATCAGATCCGGGTTTGGAATTCCGGTCCTCACGGACGTCCATTCGGTGAAGGAGGCCCGTATTGCGGCAGAGGCAATCGATGTGCTCCAGGTCCCGGCCCTTCTTTCCAGGCAGACCGATCTCATTGTCGCCTGCGGCGAGACGGGCAAGGCAGTCAACATCAAGAAAGGGCAGTTTCTTTCCCCCCGGGATATGAGGTATGCTATAGACAAGGTGGAATCGACGGGAAACCGGAAGATCCTCCTCACCGAGAGGGGCACCTCCTTCGGCTACAACACGCTGGTGAATGATTTCCGGGCGATCCCCATCATGCAGGAATTCGGGTATCCCGTGATCTTCGATGCCACCCATAGCG
>DASXUJ010000086.1 GCA_036504895.1 Syntrophorhabdaceae bacterium | reverse complement strand
ATGTGGACTTCGAGGGAGTCGCGGAAAAGGCATCGGCCATTACCCCTGTTCCCGGCGGGGTAGGGCCCATGACCATCACCATGCTCATGCTCAATACCCTGAACGCGGCACAGCCTATATTATAAGCGAGGAGGAAGGATGAGAAAGGTTCGACCTTATGGACGGAAGGTTTTGGACTTTGACCGCCCGTGAGCGGGTTGTCCGCTGTCTCGCCCGTAGGGGTGAAGAGTTGCCTCCGAGGGGAGAGCTGTTTATCTCCGGCCAGTTTCTGGACAGGTGGTGTTCCCCTGCCGGGAGCAGCACTCCCGGAAGGCTCGGATATGCCGCCCAATTGCTCGGGCTCGACGTGATCGGGGCCGACCTCAATGGAGAGGAATCTTCCTCCTTACTCGCAGAAGGACAATACAGGACGCTTTCGGAATATTTTGTCGTAGGGTGTGTAAACGGGCCCGTCTCTCATTTAATAGAGAGCTTCGGTTTTTCCGGGGCCATGATACTGATGAAAAGAGACCGGGAGAGCTTTCTGGATCTCGCCCGGAAAAGGGCAGGGGAAATCGGGGCTACTTGTGCCCGGGCCGGGACAAATGGCATGAGCGCAATCGCCGTAACCGACGATATTGCGGGTAACGGGGGACTCCTCTTTTCCTTCGACGATTTTATGGCTGCGGTGCTGCCCGTGTACCGCGAAATCGCCGCGGCTATCCGGGCGCAGGGCCTCGATGCATTCTTCCATTGCGATGGCGCAATTGTGCAGATTATCGACAGCCTCATCGATGCGGGGTATGGGTGCATTCATCCCGTAGACGCCCAGGCAGGGATGAACCTGTTCCGGCTCAGAGAGGCGTACGGCGACCGTATCTCCTTTATGGGTCATATTGACGCGGTTGCGTGGGATGCCGAAAAGGTCGAAGAGGAGATTAGGCGTGCAGAAAGGACTATCCGGTCTGGAGGGCTTATCATCGGGACATCGGGAGGGATGCCGGCAGGAGCGATTACGCCGGGGCTTTCAGCCCTCTATCCTGTTCTGAAGGTCTCATCCAAAGATCAGCCGGAAAGAAAGGAAGAGAATGAGCTCTGAAATCTACACGATCAAGTTTCTTCCCTCAGGGAAAGAGATAAAGGACCGGGCGGGGAAGACGATATTCGAAGCCGCTCAGAGTGCGGGAGTCTATATAGAATCACCTTGCGGTGGAAACGGAAAGTGCGGCAAATGCAGGGTCATGGTGGCAGAAGGGACGGTGAGCCCCTGCACCGCGGAAGAGGCTGCCCTCATTCCCGAAAAGGAAAGGGGTAGCGGAGTGCGCCTCGCCTGCAGGATGAAACCGGAATCGAACACATCCATATTTATTCCGGACGAATACGTGCTGACCCGCGAAGTATCGAAGAAGACCTTCAGTGGTCAGGTGGAGACAGTGAGACCTGCAGTGGGGGCGTACACTCTCCAATTGCCCCGTAGCGAAGCAGGCAGGGAGTTGTCGGAACAGATGATCGCAGACCTTCTTCGGGAGCAGCATGGACTCGACGCGCCTGTGATCGATAAAACGTGCCTGGAGCGGCAAAAAGCATCGAAAAGCTCCCGCTCCACACGTACGGCATATGTGTGGATGGACAGGGAGGTGATCCGCCTTGATTCCGGGTCCGTTCACACGATGCTGGGTGCGGCGGTGGACATAGGCACTACCACGGTTGCCGTCTACCTCTGTGATCTCTATACGGGAGAAGTGGCGGCGGGAGGTTCCTTCGCAAACCCACAGATCGCCTTCGGCGCCGATGTGATCTCAAGGATCGCCTATTCGGTTCGAAACCCCGGCTCAGGCATCGAAAGGATGCGGGGGGAGCTTCTGTCTTCCATAAATGCCATGCTCGAAGAGCTTACTGCGAACATCGGGTCGGACCCTTCCAGGATCCTCGATATGACAGTGGTGGGAAACACAGTGATGCATCATATTTTTCTCGGGGTACGGCCCGATGAATTGGGGATTTCGCCTTTTCGGCCGTCCATTATGGATTCAAGGGACGTAAAGGCAAGGCAGCTCGGGCTTACGATCAATCCCGGATCTTATGTCCATGTGCTGCCGGTGGAGGCAGGTTTCGTGGGGGCGGACAATGTGGCGGTTATTCTTTCGGAAGAGCCCCACCTGAGGGATGAGCCGAGTCTCATCATCGACATCGGGACCAACGGGGAGATCGTCCTCGGCAACAGGGAACACCTTTATTCCTGTTCGTGCGCCACCGGACCGGCTCTGGAAGGGGCGGGCATTTCACAGGGCATGCGGGCGGTGAGAGGCGCCATCGAAGGAATCCGTATCGACAGGTCCACATTTGAGGTCGACTATAAAATAGTGGGGGAAGCAGGATGGGCGGGAGATCGTACGCCGGACTCCCTCCGCCCGACAGGGATATGCGGATCCGCCGTTATCGATGCCGTGGCCGAGTTTTATTCCTCGGGGGTAATTGATGCAAATGGTACGTTCAGAGAGGGGCTCTCCACGCCCAGGCTACGAAAGAATAGCGAGGGAATAGGAGAGTTCGTGCTGGTGTGGCGGAATGAAACGGGGATCGCGACTGACATTACCATCACCCAGCGAGACATACGGCAGTTCCAGCTTGCAAAAGGGGCCCTTCGTACCGGCTGCGAAATCCTCATGAAACATTACGGTATAGAATCGATCGAGCGGATTGTCATAGCCGGGGCCTTCGGAGTTCACATCGACAAATCGAGCGCCGTCACCACCGGACTTTTCCCGCCCTGTAACCTCGATTCGATTGAAATCGCGGGGAACGCCGCGGGCCGCGGGGCATACCTCGCCCTCATGGACCTGCAGAAACGAGAGGAAGCGGACTACATAGCCAGGAAGACCACCTACGTGGAGCTGGCTTCCGATCCCGATTTTACGCGCATCTTCATGAAGGCGCTTCACATACCGTATAAAGAATAATGCCCCGAAGAAAGGCTAAATATTCCATCCCCCTGACACGGGGATAAGGGCACCCGTGATGAATGCCGCGTCATCGGAGGCGAGAAATGCCGCTGTCCGAGCGATATCCTCCGGCTCTCCTATCCGCCCCACCAACGTCTCGGCAAGGATAGGTGCTTTATATTTGTCCGGCATGGCCATAATCGGCGGCGTGCGGATGAGGCCCGGAGCTATGGCGTTTACGGTTACTCCGTCCGGACCGCCTTCCCTGGCAGTCGTTTTGGTAAGGCCCACGATTCCGGCCTTGGCCGTGGCATAAGCCACCTCGCCCTTTGCCCCTAAGAGACCGTAGATGGAGCTTATGTTGATGATCCTGCCCCACTTCGCATTTCGCATGGCGGGCAGGAGCAGCTTCGTGAGAAAGAAGGGAACCACCACATGGATCGACATGACTGCGTTAAAATCCGCGATCTGGGTCTTGCCGGTAATCCCGGGAAAATCAAAGCCTGCGTTATTGATAAGAATATCGATATGATGTTCCGCCAGGACCTCCTCCATTAATCGCTGAAGGACGTCGAATTCCGTAAGCTCGATGACTCTCGCCGTAACCGGGATGCCTCTCCGCGAAAGCTGTTCCTCTACCGGGGAGAGGGTTTTTTCGTTTCTATCGAGGAGCACTACCCGGGCCCCCCTCTCGGCAAAGACTTCGGCACAGGCTCGGCCGATGCCCTGGCCGGCCCCGGTGATCAGCGCGGTACGACCCGATATGCTCATATGCACCTCCCTTTCGATTTTCACTCATTCTAGCCGAAAGAATATCACCGTGCAAGGAATTTTCCCTCAAAGGCGCTATCCCGGATAAAGACCCGATTCCGGAGATTTTGATGAAAGGAACCCCGTCTTGTGGTACTCTTTATGGACACGCAAAAGAGATTATTCTATTACCTATGGAGGAGAAATATTATGGCGTCACCGGTAAGCCTCAAGAAAGGGCAGTTTTCCCGTCCGTTCCTGGGTCGGTTTCTCGAGCACTATAGCTATATGGGTGCGGAAGAGTATGCGGCAGCGGCATGGCGCCTATGGGCGGAGAGGCCCGGTACGGTGGTGCTGAGGGGCACCTTCGGAGGCATGCTCGTGGGCTGGATCGTATATGACCCGTCCCGAAGCACCGTCCTCGAGATTGTTGCGAGGGAAGAGGAGGGGGCTGCCGATCTCGAAGCAAGCCTTCTCGATGCACTTATCGAACGGGAGAATCTGGTTGCCGCTCTGGTGCGGGAGGCAGACCGGGAAAAGTACCGGCGCATGATCGCCTATGGATTCCGGCCGGTAGGTACTATTCAAGACCACGGCTATTCCCTGGTAAAGATGGAGCTCAGCACCGCGGTGCTTCTTGAGAAGCTCAAAGGGGCTCAGCCCTGGAAGCCTTATAAGAAGAATGAGAAGGTAGCGATCGACAGGACGCCGGGAGGGGCGACCGATGATGAGATAGCCGCGGCCCTGGAGAGCCTCTTCCGCAAGTTGGGCGGCATCCGCAAATTTGTCAAACCCGGCCAACATGTGGTGATTAAGCCGAATCTCGTGAGCGATCACGGATTAAAGGACGGCAGCTACAAAGGCGGCATCGTCACCGATATCAGGGTAGTGAGGGCGCTCACCAAGCTTCTTCTCCCGATAGCCGGAAGAATAACGATTGCAGAAGGCTCGTCCATCAACCGGAGTGAGACGTCCAAAATGTTCGCTCTTTACGGGTACGACAGCCTCGTCCAACTGGACAAGAATAAGGTACAGCTCGTGGACCTCAACGGGGACGAGCTGATAGAAAAGGCTGTCCCGGGTCAAAAGCGCATGGCATCGCGGAAAATACCACTTACCTTGGAAAAGGCGGATGTAATCATCAGCGTCCCGGTACTCAAGATTCATTTCGCCGCGATCGCGTCCCTTGCCGTGAAGCATCTCCAGGGTGCGGTACCCCCCCTCGAAAAATATATGTCCCATTTCTTCGGGCTCTGGCAAAGCCTCATCAATATTCACCACGTGGTGAAGCCGAAGCTCACCATCATAGACGGGCTCACGGGACAGGAGGATTTTGGTCCTGTGTCCGGCGTGCCGAAGGCGATGAACCTGTTGATCGGGGGCACGAATCCAGTGGCTGTGGATGCGGTAGCAATGAGAATTATGGGGCTTGACCCCGCGACGTCACCCCCTGTGTGGATGGCTTATATGCAGGGGTTGGGACCGATCGAGGAAGAGAAGATCTCGGTACTCGGGCCGTCGGTCGTGGAGGTGGGAAGTCCCTTTGCCCAGCCCGCGATCGACCTCAGGGGAGGCAAAGATATACTCGTCCATGGGGAAAGCGCCTGCCCGGGCTGCAGGGGGTATCTCCATTTCGTGTTGAGTAAGCTGAACAAGGCCGATCCGATGGACCCGGACCGCCGGCTTATCGACCGGCCCTTCGAGCAAAAGGTGAATATCTACCTGGGTCATGAGACCGAGAAGGTAATAACGGGGAAGGAGAAAAACATTTTCATGGGATTGTGTCAGCAGCACCATAAAGATTTAGGTCCCCATCTTCCGGGTTGTCCGCCTCATGCGGAAGTGATTATGGACGGCATATTCTCCCTCTTTCCCGATGTGGAACGGCCTCAATACGCGGATAAGACGGAGGAGACTAGGTTAGGAGAGATGCTTTCGGAGATCCTCGACATGGGGAAGGTCTGATGCGCCTCATTGCGGACCTCCATGTGCATTCGAGATATTCCCGGGCCACGAGCCCGCAGATGTCGCCGGAGGGTCTGTGGAAATGGGCACAGCTCAAAGGAATAGGGGTAGTCGGGACAGGTGATTTTACTCACCCGGGTTGGTTCAAAGAATTATCCGAGAAACTCGTGTCCGCAGGAAACGGCCTTTTCAGCCTCAAGAAGGAGCCCGGAAGGGAGGGAATACCCGACTCATGCAAGGGGGAAGTCTCCTTTCTTCTCTCGGCGGAGATAAGCTGCATCTACCGCAAGAATGAGAAAACGCGCAAAGTGCACTGTGTGATCCTTGCGCCCGATCTGCCCGCGGCAGCGCGAATAGGTCTTGCTCTCTCCAAGGTCGGCAACATCGGCTCGGATGGAAGACCCATTCTCGGGCTCGACGCGAAAGAGCTGCTAAAGATCACCCTCGAAACGACCCCTGACGCGATGTTTATCCCTGCCCATATCTGGACTCCCCATTTTTCAGTATTAGGGGCTGCATCGGGGTTTGATTCATTGGAAGAATGCTTCGAAGAGCTGACGCCTTTCATCGGGGCTGTGGAGACGGGCCTCTCTTCCGATCCTCCCATGAACTGGCGGCTTTCCGCGCTGGATGGAATCACCCTCGTATCGAACTCCGATGCCCATTCTCCCTCCCGAATGGGCAGGGAGGCCAATATACTCGACGTGGAGCCCTCCTATGCGGGGATTACGGAAGGCATTAGAACGGGAAAGGGTTTTCTCGGCACCATCGAATTCTTCCCTGAGGAGGGGAAATATCATTACGACGGCCACAGGGCATGCAAGGTAAGTCTCATGCCCGAGGAGACTATGGCCCATCACTACCTCTGCCCGGTATGCGGCAAGAAGTTGACTGTGGGCGTCATGCACAGGGCTGAAAAGCTGGCCGACAGAAAAAAAGGGGTCATCCCCCCCGGAAGGCCGGCCTACTCTTCCGTAATCCCCTTGCCCGAAATTCTGGCGGAAGCCATGAAAGTGGGAGCGGGAAGCAAAGCGGTGGCGGGTGAGTACCTGAAACTCCTGTACAGGCTTGGGAATGAATTCAATATTCTTCTTGACGTGCCCCTCGATGAGATCGAAAAGGCAAGCGGAGCCCCCCTCGTGAGGGAGGCTGTCGCGCGGATGCGGTCCGGGAGCGTCAATATCTCTCCCGGATATGACGGGGAGTACGGGAAAGTCAAGATATTCGAAGAATTCGAGCGGAAAGAGATAAAGGGGCAGATGCCGCTCCTTTGAAGGGGCCTTCCGGAAGTCCGGCCCGGTCACATCCGGAGAGACGGCGCCTTATGGATTATGGCGCTTATCCCGGCCGGCCCCGGCTTCTACTTCATCAGGACCCCCCGAAAACAGAATGACTGACATTTTTGAAGGATTAAACGAAGAACAACGAGAGGCTGTCGCAGCCATAGAGGGTCCTCTTCTTATCGTGGCAGGCCCGGGAACCGGCAAGACTATGACCCTTGTCCGCAGGATCTCTTATCTTGTGGAGAGGGGGGTCAACCCGTCGGAGATACTCGCGGTCACCTTCACGAACAGGGCGGCCAGGGAGATGCGGGAGAGGACGGACCTTCTCCTCGGGAAGACGGGACGGGAGGTGCGTATCGGTACCTTTCATCTTCTCGGCCTGCAGATCATGAGGGAAGCTTTTCACCATGAATTCCGCGTCTGCGGACCGAAAGAACAGTCGGACATCCTGGCCGGAATCGCCGGAGACCGCAAGGCCGGACAAAAGATAGGTGAAAAAATAGGCCGCGTCAAAGATCTCATGGAGAAGGCGGATGACGAGTTAAAACCCCTCTTCGATGCGTATCAGAGCAGGCTTTGCGAGAAAGGCCTTTACGATTTCGAAGATCTCATTAGAATCCCCATTGAAATATTGGATGCCAGGGTTTCGTGCGGCGGCTTCGGGACAGGCTTCCAATACATTATGGTCGATGAATATCAGGATATAAATCCCGCGCAATACAGGCTCATGCGCTCTATTTTGAACGGGCACGAGAATCTCTGTGCAGTAGGCGATTCGGATCAGGCAATCTATGGATTCAGGGGCGCCGACATGGAGAACTTTCTCCGCTTCGAGACCGATTTTCCCCGGGCTCGCAGAATCATACTCTCCCGGAATTACCGCTCCTCAAAGATTATCGTCTCGGCTTCCTCCGACCTTATCAGACACAACCGGAGGAGGATAGATAAAGAGCTGGGCGCGGTAAAAGAAGAGGGAACAGCAATCATATTACTCACTGTTCCTGATGAAAAAGCGGAGGCAAAGGCAATCGTAAGGGAAATAGAGCACAGGATGGGAGGCACGAGCCATTTTAGCATTGACCGCTCCCTTGGATCCGGCACAATATGGGGAGACGGGCACGGTTTCAGCGATTTTGCGGTAATTTACAGGATTAACACTCAGGCCGGGACCTTGGAGGAGGCATTTTTCGATTCAGGCATGCCATTTCAGGTGGTTCGTGGAGGCGGCCCGGCCGGAGCTGCAAGAATGACGGAAATTCTCCGGAAAAGAATGGAAGAAGGCATTAATTGTTCCGATCTCCCGGAACTTGTGAACTCTCTTTGTATCGAGGCGGAAGCATCCGAGAAGGACCGGGCGCTTCTTTTTCAAATTGTCTCCGCCTATAGTGATCTGCCTGCAGACCAGGCGCTGTTGCTGATCATGGACGAGCTTTCTCTTCTTTCCTCCGGGGATTCTTTTGATCCGAAGGCCGATGCAGTCAGCCTTATGACCCTACATTCCGCGAAAGGGCTCGAATTCAAAACCGTATTTATTGCGGGAGCAGAGGACGGCCTGACGCCTTCCCTGATGGCAAAAGGGGAATTTGAGAAGGAAGAGGAGCGGAGGCTATTCTACGTCGGCATGACAAGGGCGAAGGACGAGCTCATTTTCACCCGCGCCCAGTCACGGTTCATGTATGGTGAAAGACGCACGACTTGCCCCTCCCCCTTTCTTGGAGAAATTTCTCAACAATGGTTGGAGAGAAGAGATGTGCAAAAATCTGCGACAAGGGCAGGAAAAAAACAGATGAAATTATTTTAAATTGATTGGTTATAGGCAAAGTACGTTAAATAGCATAAACATAATTATGTAAGTTATGGATAGTACAATGTAATATATATTGTCAACCTATTAAAGCAGGCAGCTGACCCAGGCTGTGGTATAATGTTTTTGCCATGTGGCTTTATTGAGGAGGTGGATCACTTGAAGAAGCTTGTTGTGCTGTGTGTTGCGATAGCGATAGGCTTTGGGTTAGGCACAACCTGTTTTGCCGATGTCGATGGGTTGGGGGAGGCGACGGAGCACCGTGATATGGCAAGGGCCCCGGGAAAAAAAATCAAGACAACGGAACCGGTGAAGAGGTTTCTGGGCGACCTGGTGAGCCTTGACAACGAGGCGAAGACCATCGTCGCGAAAAACAGAAAAGGAGAATTTGTTTTCGATCTTTCCCGTACGAGGGTTGCCAGGAATATTAAGCTCGAGGAGCTGAAACCCGGAGACAGGATCGGAGTAGTCTACATAGAAAAAGAAGGCGTAAAAATCGCCAAGGTAGTGGGCAGACCGCCGGCCCGCGCAAAACGCTCAAAAGGGATCGAGGAAAAGGGAGGCCAGGGCACACCAGTTTCCCCTCAGGAGTCCACAAAATAAGCCTCTTATCCTTGGTTTGAGGTGCTTAGCGGAAGTGAGCCGGAAGAGCCCTATTCCCCCTTCCAATGAATCCTTGTAATTCACTTCTCTCAATGCAAAAGCCGCCTGTCTTTTCGTTGCGGCCGAATACCGTTCATGATAAGCTACTCCCAAAAACGGGACAGCCGGCGGGGCGACTCCGGTCCGGCGGCTGTCGGAGACTTTGCAGGAGGTCCGATGGAAGGCAGCGCTTACTTAAAAGATTGGGATAAAAAATATATATGGCATCCTTTTACGCAAATGCAGGAATATTTGGAGACGGACCCTTTGATAATAGAAAGGGGCGAAGGTTTCTACCTGATCGATTCGGAGGGCAAGCGATATATTGATGGCGTCTCTTCTCTGTGGGTGCTTGTCCACGGCCATGGGAAAAAAGAGCTGGTCGACGAGATACGGAGTCAATCGGAAAAGCTCTGCCATTCCACACTCCTCGGTCTTGCGAATACCCCGGCCGTGGTGCTTGCGAAGAAGCTCGCAGAGATTACTCCTGCCGGGCTTGAAAAGGTCTTCTACTCCGATAACGGCTCAACTTCCGTCGAAATTGCCCTCAAAATGGCCTATCAATACTGGCAGCAGAAGGGCGAAAAAAGCCGGAAGCGGTTTGTCTCATTTACCAACGGCTACCACGGCGATACTATAGGGGCCGTGAGCGTGGGCGGGATCGACCTGTTCCACAAGGTCTATCGGCCGCTCCTCTTCAAAACGTTCAAAGCGCCTTCCCCTTATTGCTACCGATGCCCGCTCAAGCTGAAGAAAGACAATTGCGGCATGGCATGCATCGCCGAATTCGAGAAGATAGTCTCCCTTCACAAGGATGAAATTTGCGGAGTCATAATCGAGCCCCTGGTACAGGGTGCGGGCGGGATGATCGTCCAGCCCGAAGGTTTTCTCTCAGCGATTAGGAAAATTACGAAACAACATGGGCTTTTCCTCATCGCTGACGAGGTGGCGACCGGTTTCGGAAGGACAGGTTTTCTCTTTGCCTGCGAAAAGGAGAGGGTGGAACCTGATTTTCTCTGCGTGGCGAAGGGTATTACGGGCGGATATCTGCCCCTTGCGGCAACAATGACGACTAATGAGGTGTTCGAAGGGTTCTTCGGGCGCTTTGAGGACTTCAGGACCTTCTTTCACGGACACACCTATACGGGCAACCCCCTGGCATGCAGCGTGGCGGTGAGGAACCTGGAGCTCTTCGAGAGCGATGAGATCATCAAAAATATGAAGCCAAAGATAGAGTTTTTAAAAGAGAGGCTTACCCGGTTTCAAGGCCTCGAACATGTGGGAGAGGTACGACAGGAGGGTTTCATGGTGGGGATCGAGCTGGTAAAAGACCGACGGACGGCAAAACCTTATGCGCCCCGGGAAAAGATAGGCCAGAAAGTGACCATGGAAGCGAGGGCAAGGGGTGTGGTGATAAGACCCCTGGGCGATGTGATCGTGCTCATGCCTCCCCCTGCCATGGACCAGGTCGTGCTGCAGGAACTTTTGGATGTCACCTATGAGAGTATTAAAGCTGCGACCTCATAGGGGCCGAGCTGAGTAAATTCGCAGGCGATCAGGAACATAATTGTCAATGATGTTAGTTGTTTAAATAGATTCCTTTATTTCCGGTATGAATGATGGGTGAAATAATGGTGGATATCCGTAGTCTCTTGTGCTAAGATGAATCCATGTTGGCGCTAATGCAAGACAGCAGGAATAAAGAGGCGGAAAGAAGCCTCCGAGTTCATTGTGTACGAAGAAGTGAAGCAGGATGGTCACCGATATCCACCGGCAGTGCTCTTAAAAGATCGCATCTCTCGACGGTTTCCGGTTACAACCTCGTATTAACTTCTAATGCCGAAGGCAGTAATGGGTTTTGGACCTGAAAGAAAATAGTTCGGGAAAGCCCTTGACATCGGCAAAAAAATAAGTATACTTAGTACTGCTTCAAGGTTGAGCATTAGCATTTGTTCTTTGAAAAGAAAATAGTAGGTCCTCGTTCAAGTAAGAATTTGAACAAGATACGTAACAAGGTTTGATCTGAGAGTTTGATCCTGGCTCAGAACGAACGCTGGCGGCGTGCCTAACACATGCAAGTCGAGCGCGA
>DASXUJ010000085.1 GCA_036504895.1 Syntrophorhabdaceae bacterium | reverse complement strand
GCTCACTAGACCTGTCTCGGACAATATTTCAAGGTAATCGTTGTGGGCATGTTCGTAGACTTGCGAACCCAACTCAATGGGCTTGTATGGGGGAAAGACCAGTTCGTAAGTCCCCAAGCCCGTTCCAAATGTTTGAAAATTTGAAAATAATCTCATTGTGCCCTTCCACACCAAGAACCTGTTATCGTACAAGGCATTCTCTGCCTGTCTCCATTTTTCTAGTACCGGCTCCAATCCTTTCCACGTACCCCAGAGAACGCCTGCAGTGACTATAGCAATTATGGCTAGAGAACCGAGCTTAGGTTTTTTCACAGAATGCATCACAATTAAAAAAATAAGGCCTACTAGCATACTTATGTGTCCCATGCGTGACAGCGAAAAAGTAACACCAAGCATCATGCATAGCATACCTACCAAAATCATCCAAAAGACCAGCGCTTGTTCTGAGGTTAGGGAATATAAGACTGTCTTTTTCCTTCGCCAGTTACTCTTCTTGAGTCCAACACGTGTCATGCAAAGACCCAGCGAACAGAATAGAACCATGTTTAATAATCCAGCAAAATGATCCGGGTTTATAAATGTACCAGATACGATACCGATATTAACGGTTCTCATAAACCATAGGATGCTATCCGATTTGTTTAGCCCAATATAGAGCCCGTAGACGGCTTCGCCAAACCCAACAGCAAAAAGGGCCACGAAAAGCGCCTTAATCCATCGTCCTCGCCTAAGACCGGCGTTGGCAGGCTCAAATGTTGCTATTAACAGAAAGATTCCAATATAAGCTCCATATTTGAGTACCATTATTGTCGTAGAGTAGACACTCAAAGTAAGCGAGTGATATCCCGTTCCCATACCGAGCTTCGTATACATAGCAGCGGTGCCGGGAGAAAGATTCTGTAACAACCAGAAAGGCAGAGGAACAAGCTGGAAAAGAGCAATTAATAAGAAGAGAAATAGTGGCAACGAGAGCAGTAGGGTCTTTCGGTAATAGTTGTCGGGAAGCTCCGGTCTCTTGGTTTTGGATTCCGAATTGGTATTGGAAGGCTGGTTTCCTCTCTTAAAAGTCCAGATATGTATGAGTAGTAAGCTGAAAACAATGATCTCCATAGCCGAATAAGTGATGATATAGACCGAGCCGATGGCGAGCGGGCAACCGACTATGAGAACTATTAGGCCAATTAGTATTGTATAAGATGCCATGTGATAGATCGTTATTAATAGTAATTTAGTAATTCATGGTAATTCGTTGCCAGAAGGACTGGAACAACAAATTACTATCGTTAACCCAAATTACCCTTATACATTATTTATTCACCTTTGATT
This sequence comes from Syntrophorhabdaceae bacterium, assembly GCA_036504895.1. Classification (NCBI taxonomy): domain Bacteria; kingdom Pseudomonadati; phylum Thermodesulfobacteriota; class Syntrophorhabdia; order Syntrophorhabdales; family Syntrophorhabdaceae; species Syntrophorhabdaceae bacterium. The sequence continues at coordinate 57,226 of DASXUJ010000085.1, read as the reverse complement.
ATATCGATGCTATGAAATTGTTAATTTTTAAGCCCAATCTATTCACTTCGTCACCGATTCTTCGTGCACTTCTTTTGAAATCAGATCCCTTTCGTGGAGAAGATCGGTCCAATGCTTGAATTCCCAGAGTGATCCGCGGGCATTATAATAGAATTTAATCGAATCCAGATAGTGATATCTTCCATAACCTTCGGCAATATTCGCACCGACCGAATCAGCTGCTTCAAGATATTGTCTTCCGATTCCAAATCTGTACTCGTTTTTCAATTCTCGATATACATTCCAACCGATTCTGCTCAATTCTCTTGCGATTCCATAGATCTGAAGTTCCTCAAGTTCCACGGTCAATTCTCATCTTCAGGCTTTAACAATGAGTTGCTACAAATTACCAGCTACCATCAATTACGATCCTACTATCTTCCTCTGACACGATCAAAAAATGTTCTCTTCTCCGCTAGCGGCTCGGGTATTACAAAATCTATCCCATTTACGATCGCTTCAGGGAAATCATTCACGAGCTTTTCCGCGTAATCCGGGTCCGTAATATCTTTAGCTGCTTTTAAAGCTTTTGACAGGATTGGGCGGCGGTGGCTTTTAGAGTGGGCGTCTGAGGCTATTGCGTGGACAAGGTGGTGTTTGAGAAGGGCTTCGGCGCACTTTCTTGTGTTCCGGCCGAATTCTCCGGTGACACTCATGGCGGTTACCTGGACGAGGCCTCCTCCGTGAACCCATTCCCTTAGCAGGTCCGTATTGCTTTGGATTACCGTATGCCTTTCGGGATGAGTAAAAATGGGAGTCAACCCCTTGAGCCTCAGTTCAAAAAGCCAGTCTAGATAGCGGGGCGGCATGATGTGCTTTGGAAATTCTACGAGCACGTACCGGCCGTTATCATTGACTGCTATTGCCTCGCCATTCTGAAGGAGTTTATCGAGCTGTTCGCTTACGTGGTTGTCTGCGCCCGGCAGGACACGGAGATGAATATTGCGAGCGCTAAGTTCGGTGTTAAGCTGGTTTACATTTTCAAAAACAATTTCTTTGCTGTTCTCGTAGGTTCCATTTCCCATGTGCGGGGTCGCCACCATTGTATCGATTCCATCATCGGCCGCCATGGCGCACATGGCGATAGCATCATCCATATTGTCCGGGCCGTCATCTAGAGCCGGCAATACATGCACATGTATATCTGTCATTGTGTTATGCGCTCTTTCTGTCGTTCTTCTTGCTCCCGAATATCGGCCGTTTCAATAAGGATGCTACAGATGAATTTCCGTTCTGTGGTTCACCTCGCCTGCCTTTCTTCTTCTTAGTGCCGTCCTCGCCATAGTAGTCGTGGTAATAGTAATAGTTGTAGTAGTGGGAGTAATAATAATTCTCCTTCCCTATATCGATGTTGTTGAGCACAGCGCCGATAAGCCGGGCATTTATGTCGCGAAGCTGGGCTGCGCCTCGTCTTGCCATGTCACGGGTAGTAGTGCCTCCGTGAACGATAGAAATGACACCATCGACAAGCCTGCTGAGGATGATGGGATCGGTAACCGAGGTTAAAGGCGGTGAGTCGATGATGATATTGTCATACTTTTGCTTCAGACTCTCAAGTAGGTCGGTCATATGCTTAGAGCCGAGAAGCTCCGCCGGATTCGGTGGTATAGGACCGGAGGTCATAATATCTAGCTTCTCATGGAGCACCGATTTATGAATTCTCGGTTCTTCACCGACGATGGCGTTACTTAATCCTTTTTCGTTGCTCAGGCCGAACACCGCATGGGTCTGGGGCTTACGCATGTCGGCGTCTATCAAGAGTACCGATTCGCCGGAATAGGCCATGACAAGGGCAAAATTTGCGGTAATAAAGGTTTTCCCTTCCCTCGGAACACAGCTCGTAAGAAGAAGTGTTCTATGGGAATTGACAGGGAAGGAGAAGAGTATCGCGGTCCGGAGACTACGGAAGGCTTCCGATACGGTCGATTTAGGTTTATGAAAGACGATGAGCTCGTGATTCGCTGCCGATGTGTCTCCCAATTCCTCGGCAAAATTGATGGTGGGTATTAGGGCAACACAGGGAATGTCCATGATGGTTTCTATATCTTGGGGAACTTTCACGGTATTGTCCAGGTATTCGAGGAAGAAGGCTAGGCCTACTGAGAGAAATACCCCAACCAAGAAAGAGAGAAGGATATACTGGGCCTTCTTCGGTCGCTCGGGGACCCGTGGAAGTTCGGCATAGTCCACAATACTGATGTTGGTTGTACCGAGTTCTCTCACTACCGACGTCTCTTTGAGCCTCTTGAGCAGGTTTTCATAAAGCTCCCTATTCTTTTCAACTTCTCTCGATAACACACCGTATTGAATGCCGTGCTCGCTCAGTTTCTGTGCCTCGGCCTTCTGTGCATTCATCGCGCCCCGGGCTGAGTCCTCTTTAGCCCTGGCTATCTGATACTCATTTTTCAGGGAGATTATCACCTGTTGGGCTTCCGTTTTTATTTTCTGGCGCACTCCATCCAACTCTTTCTTGAGCTGGATCATCTTTGGATGTTTTTCTCCGAATTTCTGTGAAAATTCGGACATCTGGGCCTCAAACTGGGCCTCCTGGACCTTGAGCTGTTGGATAAGATAGTTGTTGCTGATGGGAGGGATGGCTTCATAGGAGGCTCCTTTGTCAAGAAGATCTTTAACCTCCCTGTATCGCGCCTCTGTTTCCAGTCGCACCGTCTGGGCCTGAATGAGATTCGAGGTTAGGCCCGTGAGCCGTTGCATAGCAATGTTTTCGCTCTCTTTCTGGCCGGGAACTTGGGTAAGTTGGACAATTCCGTATTTTTCTTTATAATTCTGAAGTGCCTGCTCCGATTCTTCCAACTGCCTTCTCTGGTCCTCGATTTGTTTGGTGAGAAATTCCTTGGCTTCTTGGGAGGTGTTCGTTTTGGATTCCATGGCATTAACGATAAAGCTCTGGGCGATGGCGTTCGTAACATCGGCGGCAAATTGGGGACTCGGACTCTCGAAGCTTAAATCAACGAGCCTGCTGTTCCTTATGGGCTGGACCTTATAGCGCTTCAAGAGTCTCTCCGCCAATATCAGGTCCAGAGTCCTCTTGTCTGGCTCTCTCCCTTTCGGAAACTTTGTAGTGTTAAATAAAGGGTTCGCTGCAAGATTAAGCGTTTTCACCACTCTAAGCGCCACGGTACGCGACTGCAGAATTTTATATTGTGTCTGGTAGAAATCGGTACTTACGGCATCCAAGGATATGGGCATAACGTCCTGCATATTGAGGACCTTGGGCGCCTCCCTTTCTATCAGGATCCTCGTGCTCCCCTTGTAAATGGGGGTCATGAGGAAGGATGCGACAGTCACGGTGAAGACGATCGCGGCGAGGAAGATGATTGCCTGCTTTCGCCACTTGTAGAGGACCCGCAGATAATCGTATATATGGACCTCTTTTTCCTGCCCTGGGATGTTCATTTTACCTCCAACGGAAGATCATCGACGGCCGAAGGCCCCCCGATGCTCCATGTACTGCTGTTTATTTTCGAATCGAATCTGTAAAGGTGGTGCCGCGGAACCGGATCTTACCAGAAGCTCTCCGGCACCACTATCGTGTCTCCCGGTTCTATCTGATTTTCGAGGGCGGCGGCTAATTCTTCTTTCTTGCCGCCCTTTTCGCGGACGATCCTTACTTTTCTCTTGGACGCCTTTTCGGTGAAGCCTCCTGCGGTGCTGATGGCGTTCAGGACGGTCATGCCTTTCAGGTAGGTATACTGTCCCGGCCGCTTCGCTTCGCCGGTGACGTAGAAGACCTTGATCTTCGGCACGAATATGGTGTCGCCGTTTATTACTTCTATATTATGGGTTTTCTCCCCTTCGAGCACATCCCTGATGGGCACCTTGATCACGTCATTGGGGTCGACCTGGTTGGGGAGTAGGGCGCCGCCTTTCGGGTTGCCCGTCCTGGGTCTCACGATCATGACTTCATGGTCCGCTTCCTGCTTCACGCCCCCTGCCATGGCGATTGCCTCGACGAGGGTCGTCTTTTTGGTGAGGGGATATGCACCGGGCTGGTTCACTTCCCCGATGATGGAAATTTTCTGGCTCCTGTATTCGGTGATCTGAATGGTCACGTGAGGGTCTACGATAAAACCGTTCGCGAGCTTCGCCTTAATGTCCGTTTCCAGTTGAATCAGGCTTTTTCCCGCTGCCCTTACCTCGCCTATCAGGGGGAAACTGATCATCCCCTCGAGGTTCACTCTCGTCTTCCTGCCCAGATCGGGATGGTCCCATACGGTGATGGCCAGCTCGTCCTCGGGCCCGACCACGTAGCTCTGTTCAGCCGCGAGCGCGGCAGAGGGCATGAGAATGGACCGGTCCGAGATGCCGGGTGAAAGGGAAACGATAAAGACTGCAACTGCTGCGAGTAACGATAGACCCAGACGCACACATTTCATGATATTTATTACCTTCGGTCTCCTATGGGGTCACTATGATCTTCAGCATGACCCTGTTTTCATCGAAAGAATAGGTCTCGAAATTGGAATTCTTGGTAATGTACTGGTATTCGAGCCTGCCCTCAATCCACCTGTTCATTCTATAGATGGCGCCCACTCCAAAATCCCATCTCTTATCCACGCGTTTCTTCTGCTGGGCCGTCACCGGGTCGGCATTGTAATCGAGATATTCGTTATAGCGATAGATCGCGGTCGCGGTGCTTCCGATCTTCTGGGTGAAGAAGTGCTGGAACGTGGCCCCTGCGCCGGTGCCGATGTACGATGCATTCCCGAAGTCCGTATCATCGTAGAAGGACCTCGCGGCGTTGAACGAGACGGAGGTGTATTTCGTGAAGTCCTGGATCAGGTTTGCCGCCATGATCCAGTTCTTGGGGCTGTTGTCGCGAGTCGCAAGGTCGTGGTCGAATTGTTTCCACCCGTAGCCTGCCTTGAAGTCTCCCCTCAATTTTCCCGCGGGATCGAAGGCAACACCGAAATACATGTTGTTGCTCGAGCTGTTTGCAACCCGGTTGTTGGGGAAGGTCTTCTGCACGTAGTTATATTCGGTGAGAGCCGATGTCCTGGCCGTGAACCGGTAGTACATGACGCCGCCGTAGAGGTTCTGCCAGAAGTTCTGCCCCTTGTCGACGGTATGGTCGAAAGAGAGCTGCTCCCTGTTGTACTTTGCCTCGGCCTTCCACCTATCCGCAAACCTATAGGCGGTCGAGAAATCCGTGAAGGACCGCTCATAGGGCCTTGTGTGGGCTACCGTCGCCGTCTGCTCGATGGTGCTCTTTAAGAACCTGGTGCCGAGATTTACCTCGAGGCCTCCGGGAAAGTTGAGGCTGAGAAGACTGTGGGCGACATGATCCCAATAGTTGTTGGTCGTATTATGAGTGTAATTGAGAAAACCGGCGTTATACCCCATGGTGAGCATGTGCTTTGCGCCGAACTTGTACTCCATTCTGGCACCCGCGCGGGTGGTGGTGATCCAGTCAGACTTCCTGTCCGATTGGGTCTGATAGATATTCGACCTGTAGGTCTCCGCCACGGAGAATTCTGGGTATATCTTGAGATTCCCCATGCCCCATTCGGCCCTGGCGCTGCCGCAAAAAATAATCATCACGAGACACGCCAGAGCTCCCGTGATACCTGCAATTTCAATTCTGTGCCCCTTCCGCATAATGGACTCCCTTCCTCTGTCACGAATGTTCGGAATGTTCCTTTTCATGAATGGCTGCCCTGCCGCGTGGCGCGACACTCTCCGGGCAGCCATCCGCCTTTCCCATTTGTTGCTGCCTTACTCTTCGGTGAAGCGGGCCCTTAGCGGGACCTGCTCGCCGTACCGCCGCCACCACCACCGCCGCCGCCTGTTCCGGGGGGAGGAGGAGGCGCGGGTGCTGCAAAAGCGCCGGCTACTGCACCGGCAGGAGCCGTGGGGGCTACTGCTTCAGAAGTGCCCTGCTTTACGTCCGCTTCCGATGCGCCTGCCCTGAGAGCCGCGTCACTCACCATCTGGGGAGCGCCGCCTGACTCGATGGCAGCCTTGACGATCATTCTCGCATAGGTCTTGTCTGCCGCGATTGCCGCCTGGACGACGATCATGGGCGATCCGCCGGAGCCTATCGCAGCCGTTACCACTGAAGCGGCCGGCATCCCGGCTTTAATCGCCGCGGTGACGATCGGGCCTGCCTGAGTGGGAGCGCAGCGCACTGCCGCGCCGACGATGAAAGACCCTGCGTCGGGCCTTGCCTGGAGCGCGGCGGTCACGACCTGGGCGGCGGCGCCTGCCTGGGCCATTACGGCCTCACAGGCAACTATCGCGGGCGGGGCCCCTACTCTGATTGCTGCCGTGGTTACGGCCGCGGCGGGTGCGCCTGCCTGGAGCGCCGCTTTTACGACGGCACTCGGGGCCGCCCCTGCCTGAATCGCCTGCTGCACGATCTGATCGTTATTGAGCCCTGATTTTAATGCGTCCTGAAATATGTTGTTCATGGGTTTGCCTGCGTTCACGTCGGACGCAACCGTTGCGTGTGACGGCACGGCTGCAACCAACAGGCATAGAAGAACGAATCCAATGCCAAATATCCTCTTCATACCAGCACCTCCGTTAGGGTATTGAAACTCTGTCACACAATTCCTGTAAATCGACTACGTACGCAATCCTATTATTGCGGGGACGGCATTTCGCGTCCTTTTACGATCAGAAAAAAGGTTGGTATCAGTGTCAGCTTCGAGGGGTAGGAAGCGCGGCCGGGGCCCGCTTCACATTGTGTAATTGGAAACGCAACCTGTCAGGCTGCAAAGGGTTCGGAGAATTGGTTCTTCCTCAGGGCGAACTGGTCGGCGGCCCTGTTGTAAAGATAGGCCATGCATGCGTAGCATTGCTGGTCGGAGAATTTCAGGATATTGGAAGGATATTTCGGGTCGGTCCTGTTCATCTCGACCGCGAGCCTCAAAATCCCGTCCCTTATCTGACGGAGCGCGATGAGGTGGGCCACGTTTCCCGTATCGCCGTAGTAGGAATCGACGTCATAGATCCGCTCGAGGATCAGGCGCTCGGCCTGGTGAAAAGTGACGGGCTTGACCCTGAGATAGGCCACGATGTCGCTTATGCTCCCCACGGGCTGCTCTTCATCCATCCTGTACCCGAATTGGGCGAGGAAAGGAAGGAGCTCTTCTCGTGTCTGATGGACGATGTGGGTGATCTCGTGAATGGTCAACTCCTCTACGAGGCGCTCTTCGATGCCGGAAGATTGCCTGCCGTAAAGGTCGTGTATCCAGCCGTAGGGGATGGCGATCACCCATTCGGGCCGGGTGGATCCGGGGGCGGCGAGATTATAGGGCATTGCGACCGGTGGGATATCGAGAGTGGAGAAGATCTCCTCCCCCAGGAGCACCCGTTCGTAAGGATCGAGCTTTTTTCCGAAGAGGGTGGTCCTCCTGTAGCCGTCTACCATAAAACCGTCGAAGCTGCCTCTGGACGAGATATTGAAGAGTTTTATGGAAGGGACCGCCGCGGTGGAGCCCACATAATAGTGGGTGAGGAACATGTCCCTTGGCAGCAGGCAGCGGTTCACGTTCTGCAGGGGTGTCACATCCTGCTCCGTAATCCCGTAAGGCGCGAGATTCTGCAGGGCTGCCGATGCCTTCGTCATGTCATATTTCACATAGGTGCGGGTGATATATTCCTTGAGATTGGCGACCAGGCCCTTCCACCTGGGGTCAATCTTCGGTCCGAAGAAGAAGGCGTCGGCCGCGGCGGGTTTCATGGTAACCCCTCCTGCCGCCATGGCGGCGATACCGGCCACTTTTGCGAAACTCCTGAAGAAATCTCTCCGTCCGATGTCTTTGATAGACTCCACTTAAGCCATATACCTCTTAATGACTTATCGGGCAGGAAAGGCTGCAACTTAATAGAAAGTTTAAAGGGAACTTTCAGAATTCTGGTACACATAGGCGAGGTAACCCGTTCTCAGGAGCACCAGGGCATTATGGTCCGCAAGGAGCTCCCGGTGAAGAGAGGTAATCCGGTGAAGTGGCTCGTTCCCGTCGCGGCAATAAGGCCCGAGGGAAAAATCGAGCCGCTTCGAGGCACCCTTCACGATGGCGCAAATCTCCTCGTAGGTGAGCCCCATGACCTCAGTCGGCCCGATGTCCGGGGCAGCTTTTGCAGGTTTCACGCGTGATTGCAATTGTCCTATATCGTCCAGGCACCCTGTCTTAGACATGGTCAGGATATCCCGTGCGTCATCGTCGGAAAATTCCGGGAGGGCGGACAGGCGTTCGAGTTCCTTCGCCATACTCTTTTTCAATGATATGGCATGGTCGACAAGGGCGTGATAGAACTCATCCGCCGAGCCGAGGTCAGGGTCCTCCAGAATTATATTCGAGGTTTCGAGGGACAGGGAAAGGCGCGACCATAACGGGGCGTCTTCCCAAGCCGTATCAGGCGCATTTTCCAGATGAATACCGCAGGAGACGATAGCGGCAGTGTCTGCCTTCCCGGCCCACATGATCCTTCCCCGGTCAAAGGACGCGCCCTCGGGGGTATCGGACCTGAGAGAGAGGAGCAGATCGATGACGTCGCCCTTATCGAGAGGCCTCATGTCATCCGCCTCGCCCGTACGGACATCCATCTGGGCCCCATTGGAGCTCAGATCCAGGAGGTTATAGGAAAGGATCGCGAGATCGTCGAGACGGCATCCCGTATAGGAAAGGTCCCTGATATCGAGATTGGTGCGGGCTCCTTCACGGCGCTCACCGGCGGGCATTGATTTCACCTGGTTTCATGTTTTTCATGTGGGACGTCGAAGGTCAGGATGAGAGGGGGTTATTTTATTCTGAATCGCGAATCGCACGAGGCCCGGAAGGTCCCGAAGCCCCAGTTTCTTCATTACCCTGGAGCGGTAGGTATTGACCGTGCTGACCGAGAGATTGAGGATATCCGCGATGGTCCCGCTGCCCTTTCCTTCCACTACGAGCTGCAGGACTTCCTTCTCACGCATGTTCAGAGATAAGAGCGGGTCCTTGGCATGGACCGACAGGACGCCCTTTTTTATATAATCGTCAACGAGGGCGTGGGAGACGGCCGAGCTCAGGTAGCGTTTGCCGGCATGGACCGCGCGTATAGCCCTGATGATCTCGCTGTCGACCGAATCATAAAGCACGCAGCCTTTGACGCCGGCCTGAAGCAACCGGCAGAGTTCCTCAAAAACCATTCTCTCGGAGATTACCATCAGTTGAACCGGCGGGCCCAGTTTCAGGATATCCCTGATCACATCCTTCGCCGCCTCCACATGGTGGTGAGGCGCCAAAATCACCACGTCCGGAGGCGCAAGAGCCATTTGTTCGACGGTTTTGGGTCCAAGGGCGGCATGCCCTTTCACCTCGATACCGGGTTCCCCCTCGAGAAAATTCCTCAGCCCTTCCCTGGAGAGGGCGTTGTCATCGATCAGATAGACTGCGATTCGAATATCGGTGGAAGAATTTAAAGGATTGGTTCGGTTCATGTGAGTGTTATTGCATCACCGGGAAGAGATCTCTATCGATCTACGGGAATACCGCTTTCACAGAGTCTATTCCAAAACAGGCTACCGCCATTGCCGTCTGAAGACAGCTCCGGTCCCACCCCTTTTGTAGTCGCAATCCCCATGTGCGAGAGTAAGATAATGAAGTAGTATTTTGTAATAATTGTATGTTTTTGTATGTAGGACACCTTGGACTCTTTATGTACGCCGGCAGATTACCTTATTCCTCCCCATCTTCCCCTAAGGTTTTAAAAAATATCCGGTCCATAGTCCGTGATATCCCTATTCGATACCAATTATCCCGGGATATACCATTTTGATAGTTTATGTTGTGTTGTGACAGATGCCCTCCGAGCACTCGGTCAGTTGCGTCCGTTTTTTGATCCACTCCGGAGATAATGAGCGGCCCGGGAAGGTTGTGACAAAACCATATTACAATGTTGTAGGATTCTTTTGACAAATGTTGTAAGCCTTTCGTATATCGCTTCATGGCTGATAAGGTATGTTTTCCGGAGTTAACCCATTTTGCATTCCAAACCTTACGAGACCCGGTATATCCGTGATGGAGAGCTTCTCCATCACTCTGTAACGGTAGGTATTTACGGTTTTCTTTGAAAGTCCGAGGGCGGAACCTATCTCTTTGCTCGTTTTTCCCTGCACCACGTAGAGGAGGATCTCCTTTTCCCTGGAGCTCAATTTTGAGAGCGGATCGCCCTGTTCGATGTAGCGGTAGTGGAGTATGTAGTCATCGATCAGCTTCTCCGCGATCGGCTCGCTCAAATGCCTGCCGCCGTTATGGACGGCGCGGACCGCCGAAATAAGCTCTTCCGCCTCCGACTCCTTCATTACATATCCTGAGGCGCCTGCCCTTAAAGCACGGAATACATGGGGCATATCGGAGTGCATAGAGAGGATTATCACCCTTGTCGAAGGGTTTTTTTCGCAAATCTGTTCCGTTGCATCGATCCCGTTAAGCTCCGGCATCGTGATGTCCATAACCGCCACATCCGGACGGAGTTTCATTACTTCCCGCACCGCGGCCCGGCCGTTCCCCGCCACTCCTATTACATTCATGTCCGCCTGCCCGTCCAACATCAGTTGGACTCCCGTCCGGACAATGGGATGGTCGTCGGCGAGAAAAACTCTGATCATATCTCTCCACCACTCGCGGTATCTGCTTAAATTTAATTACATGTCGGTCGGGACCTGCTCCGCGCGCGACACGCGGTAGCGACCGACTCTCGGGGTTCCGTGTTATTGATCGGCCTGCCGGCAAATTTCTTAAGGAGAACGGAAAATGTCGGTGCCTTTCGGCACGAAGCATCTCTATCGAGAGGAATGCTCCTCCGGACTGCCTCTATAATTAGCCGGAAGCACGGCGGTTTCCGGGGCATGGAGGGAACTTTTATCTGCTGACAGCTATTCCGGTGTGCTTTCCAAGGAAAGAATCAATGATGCGACTCGCGAACCAAAATTTGATGCGACCATACCTCGCATCGAGTTTCAGCTACATGGACTAGTGTCAAACTTTTGGCGTTTTGTCTGTGATCTTAGAGACTTACCTCCCCCCACAGAAGCTACGGTAACAAAGTCGAAGTCCTTTGTCAAGGTAATTCCATGCCCGCAGATCTCCTGTTTCCTGCTTCTCTTATCGAAGAGAGGGGAGGAAGGCCCTCTTCACCCCTGCCACAATGATCTTTTCGCGAAATTCACCGCAAAATTCGGCTGCGGCAGGGATAATGCGGGAATGGACCGGAAGGAAGGCTATGGATGCATCTATTTTTTTGCCCCATGCAATTTCAAGGGGGTTGTGATATATTCTCGTCATAGGGAGACTCAATTTTATGGCGCTTAAAGGTTGCGGGAAATAGATGGGCCCGATGGTCGATATGCTCGAATTGAAGGTGAGGACGTCGCGAGACGTGGAAGGGAAGGATATTACGGCGGAGGTCGCCGGCCTGGTGAGAGGAAGGCGGGAGGGACGAATTGTCCATGTCTACACGCCCCACACCACCTGCGGGCTCACGATCAACGAGCACGCAGACCCTGACGTAATGAGAGACCTCCTCGACGGGCTGGAACGGCTGGCGCCGAGGGACTTTCACTACAGGCACAGGGAAGGCAACTCCCACGCCCATATCAGGGCCGCCCTTGTAGGAACCTCGGTGACGATACCTTTTTCCGAGGGCCGCCTCCATCTGGGTACATGGCAGGGTATATTCCTGATGGAGTTTGACGGTCCCCGGGAACGAAAGGTGATAGTTACCGTCATATGAACAAAACAAACGATCTTTATACGGAGGAATTATAAATGCACATATATTGTCGATTGGGCCGCATCCTCATGGGCGTTGTTGTTGCCTTTCTCCTTCTTTCCCCTCTCTATGCGAAAGAAGTCAAAATTCAGGCGCCGAAAGAATTCGGGACTTATATCAAGACCGCTGCGGGCCTTAAAAGACTTATTCCCAATGTGGTCTTTGACGAACAGGGGATGCTCTTCATCGAGAGCAACAACCCTGCGCGGTTCCCCCTCAAGGACCTTGAATATTTCCTGATTTACGGCCCCCGCAACATGGAAGTTCTCACCATGAATCCCCTCCTCTTTGTCCAGGCATCTGCTCTCGGCAAACCGCGTTTTATATTCGGCAAGAACGTCGACATAACAGTTCAGGACAGGGGAAACAATCTCCACGTCATTAAACCGAAAGGACTCCTGGGCAGAGGGTATTATTGTCTGTGGATAGAGGATACGGCCTGGGATTTCGTAATTGAATAAAACGATGAGTTTTCCTGAATAAGAGGACCGGTTTCATCGGCTGGGCGAAAGACCGACCACGGTCCGATTGGCCGCAACTTCAAGAACCTGAATTTATTCCTGATTATCCTATTTGGAAAACCGGCCTGCACTCGCGGCGCGGGGAGGTCAAAATCTTCCCGTCGGAAAGCCGGGACCCATAAATGCGGAATATGTTTCGATTGTAACGGATAAATTGGAGGCGGCATCCGGATTTGAACCGGAGAATAACGGTTTTGCAGACCGCTGCCTTACCACTTGGCTATGCCGCCATGCACACTGGTAAGCGAGGGAACAAAAGCGATAGCCGCTGTTCACGGCTATTCGCTTTCACCTTCGTAAATGGAGCGGGAAACGGGATTTGAACCCGCGACTTCAACCTTGGCAAGGTTGCACTCTACCGCTGAGTTATTCCCGCGTAGTGCTTCTTTATAATACATAACCGCGGCTTATGTCAAACGTTTAATGCATTCCGGGTCTCTAAATTTTATCGTGAGCGCTGCGGAAATCACAACCTCCCCCTTCCGGCATCGATTCTGGCGCTTTATTGAAGAAGGGTGCATAAAAGAAGGGGTCTCTCACGAGAGACCCCTTCTTTTATGCGTTTCTTGATTTCAGATATGCCTTAACTCGGCATCAATACGCCCGGCAGCCAGGTGGCGAGCTGGGGAAAGACGAAGAGCACTATGCCGCCTACCACAAGACTTATGAGGAATGGGTAAACCCCGGCATAGATCACGCTGAAGGGCGTCTTCGTGATCTGCTTCACCACGAAGACGTTTATTGCAACCGGAGGCACCACCACGCCTATCATGACCGTGATGCCTATCATCATTCCGAACCAGAGCGGGTTATACCCGAGCTTCTGGATCGCCGGAAAGAATATGGGTGTTGCAAGGATCATAAAGGCAAGGTCGTCGATGAATGACCCGCCGACCAGATAGATGAGAGATATGAAGATAAGAATGATCGCAGGATGGAGGGGAAGACTTGTAATCCAGTCCGCAGCGATCATGGGGATTTTGGTGACGGCGATAAAGTGACCGAGCACTGTGGAGCCCGCGATAAGCATGAGAACCATGCATGCCGTCCTCACCGACTCCATCACTGATTTTATATAGCCCCTGAGGTTGAGGTCTCTCTTGCTGAAGGTGAGAAAGAGCACGAGAAAGGTGCCGACGCTGCCTGCCTCGGTAGGTGTGAAGAAACCCTTCAGAATTCCGCCGATGACGAGGATGAAGATAAGCACGACCCACCCTACCTCGGGAATCGATTTCATTCTTTCACCCCACGATGACTTGGGCCCCTTCGGTCCTATCTTGGGATTCATCTTGCACCATCCGTAAATGATGCAGACAAAGAAGCAGGCAATGAGAAGACCGGGAAAGATGCCTGCAAGAAAAAGCCTACCAATGGACTGATCGGTGATAATGCCGAAAATAATGAGGGTCACGCTCGGCGGAAGAAGAACGCCCAGGGTTCCCACGCTTGAGACGATACCTGTGGAGAGCCTTTTGTCGTAGCCGTACCGGTCCATCTCAGGCACTGCGACGCTGGCGAAGGTTGCCGCCGTGGCGGGTGAAGACCCGCAAATTGACTTGAATGCCGTTGCCCCGGCCACCGTGGCCATTGCGAGACCACCGGGAATATGACCGATAAATTTATATGCCGCATCGAAGAGCCTCTTTGCAATACCCGAATTGAATGCAACCTGACCCATCAATATGAATAAGGGTATAACCGTAAACCCATACGTATTGAGTACATCGAAGAAATCTTTTGCAAGGAGATTGAATGCGGCATTCCAGGAGATCAGGTAGCCGAACCCCAGAAAACCGATCACGATCATGGCAAACGCCAGTTCTATCCCCGTGAGAAACAAGATCAACACTACGGCCAAACCTATGATGCCGACGACCACCTCATTCATATTTGCCTCCAATTATCTTGAAAATATCACATATCAACACGAGACACTGGATAAAGCAGCAGACCCCCAACCCGTATGCAATCGGATAAAAGGGAAGCTGACGGGTGAGCGTGACCTCTCCCGATTTGAAAAGCTCAAAGGCTACCTTGAAAAGGTTCCAGCCAATCAGGTAGAAGAGCACTATTCCCATGAGACGCGTGATCGTATTCAAGATATTCTGGACGCCCTTCGGACATTTCTGATAAAAGAAATCAACAAAAATATGGCCCCTCATCCACGAGGTGATGGGAATCGCAAAACCGATCGCTATGGCTCCGCCAAGACCGACCATCTCGAAGGTGCCTACGATGGGGGCCCCGAAAAGCCTCAGCAGCACGTCGGCGCACGTGAGAAGCATGATAAATGTGAGCGCTACGCAGGAGACGGCCTGCATCCACTTGCTCAATCTTTCTATAGTTCCAAATACTCCTTCCATAAAACCCCCTATTGCATGAACTCCCGGCAGCCACTGCTGCGGGTTACCACACGTACCGAACCTGGAAGACCTGGATTTCTCCGATGCTTTCCGCATCCCCCGCACCTTTTTTCCCCAGGCCCCATATGCCTTTTCTGTTGAATCCTCAGTTGTAAAGAATTCGTTTTATCATGGCAACCCTCCTTGCACTAATATTATTGTGATTCCCTCGTCGCAAGGCGAAACCGGCTGGATCATCCCGGATCTTATACGGAACCCGGCGATTCCGACGCTTTGAGTGTGCCTCTCACGCCCCGGTGTACGCTTACGATGTATACAGTACAGGTTGAAGCACCTTGATCGTCGTGCCTTTCAACGGCTACCGCGCTCTCGGCTCCGGTGATTAAAACCGCATTTCCTGCTTTTCCGGCGCAGGAGTCGGTTATCTTCTCAACCAGATTGTCTTACTTTGCCTAAATATTTCCATGGGTGCAAGGGGTTTGTCAAGTGAATTAATAACACGGGTTTGCCTGCAAAACCTTACCCCTCCGATAGTTCTCCCAATTGCGTTTCCAGGCTGTTTCAGAACGTGGTAAAAGAGCCTCTTATATGATATAATGGACCCCTGTTCCGGTACGGCCCCGGTCCTTCCTGACGAAATCAGAAATCACCGGACTTTCACGCCGATTTTGCCGGGCAAAAAAAGATCGACATGCGGCAACTCCGATATTTTTCGCAATATCTGTTTTGCCGGCACGTTCCTTATTACGTGAGAGGAAAATAGATGACAGCTCAAGAGTGGTTCGAAAAGGGAAATCTGTTTTTTCAGTCAGCAAGGCTCAATGAAGCAATCGAGGCATATACTTCCGCCATAGAGCTGGAACCTAAGAAAGGGGTAATATATTATAATCGCGGTAATGCCCATGCAGCCATGGGCAATCTGCCCGAAGCATTGAAAGATTTCGATGAAGCCCTTCTCTTAAATGGAAAAGACAGCGAAATATATATAAACAGGGCGGTTACCCTCTATCTGATGGGCGAGTATGAAAGAGTCATAGAAGATTGCACCAGTGCGCTGGAGCTCATTCCCGGCGAGGCAAAGGCATATGTGATCCGGGGCAACGCAAAGCTCGTCCTTCAAAATCCCGAGGGGGCAGTCGACGATTACGGGAAGGCCCTGGAGCTCACTCCGGACGACATAGGGCTTTATCATAACCGGGGACTTGCGCTCATGGGCCTGAACAGGTATTCCGAGGCAATCGGGAATTTCACGAGCGCCATCAATCTCGATTCAAAATTTTCCCGGGCCTATTATAATCGGGGCACTGCTTTTTACCGGGTCCTCGATTTGGAGAAGGCAATGAGCGACTACTCGACCGCAATAGCTTTGGGCTTCGAAAACCCCGAAATTTTTTGCGCACGGGGCTCCCTCCATGCCAGGATGGGGACTCTCAAGGAGGCTACGAAAGACTTCAAGAAAGCCCTCGAGTTGAATCCGGAGTTTGCCGAGGCCTACTATTATCTCGGAAATGTCCATCTGGAATCGGGAAATGAGGCAGAGGCATTCGAAAACCTCGGGATCTCCGCTTCCCTTGGATTTCAAAAAGCCGCGGAATTCCTCGAAAAACTGCGGGCGGCAAAAAAGAGCGGGTAGTCTGGTCTATCCTTTCAGCCTGCATAATTCAATTTGTGATCTCTCTCCGACGCGAAGTTAGGGCAGCCTCCGAGACCGTCCGTTAATGGAGCAACTGCCTGAGCCTCTCCATGTCTTCCCATGCCTCTTTTATTTTTTCGTTGTTACGCAGGAGGAACGAGGGGTGATAGGTGGGCAGGAGAAGGGCGCCCCTATACTTCGTGAGTGCTCCTCTGATGCGTGTGATCCGTTCATCGGTTCCGAACAGGGCATTGTAGGCATGCCTGCCCAAGGTACAGATGACGCGGGGGTTCACGATCTCGAGCTGGGAAAAGAGGTACTCCTTGCAGAGTGCTATCTCCGACGGCTCCGGGTCGCGGTTTTGCGGCGGCCTGCATTTGAGCAGATTGCATATGTAGACCTCTTTCCTCCTGAGCCCCGTCCTCTCGATAAGCTGATCGAGAAGTTTTCCTGCCCTGCCCACAAAAGGTCTTCCCTGGATGTCTTCTTCCTCGCCGGGAGCTTCCCCTATAAAGAGCAATCGGGCGTTGGCGTCTCCTTCGCCGAAGACTACATGTTTCCTGGTTCCGGCGAGAGAACATTTCGTGCAGTCCCTGGCTTGCCTCTGGATCGAGGAAAGGGAAAGTCTGGGCGTTTTTTCAAAAGCATAGGAGTCTATGCCCATACCTTTGAGGGCAACGAGAAATTTATGTGCTTCCCTACGATCCATCAGCTTCTGAATCTGTCCGGCACGCTCTTCACCTTCCGCTCCTTTTCGAGGGCAAAGGCGGTCTGAAGCATGCGTCCTTCATCGAGGGGCTTGCCGATTATCTGAAGTCCCACAGGGAGGCCGGCGCGATCGAGCCCGCAGGGAACCGACATACCCGGAAGACCGGCCAAATTCACGGGAATGGTGAATATGTCGGAGAGATACATCTGCAGCGGGTCCTCCACTTTCTCTCCTATTTTGAACGCCGTGGTAGGGGAGACGGGAGTGGCGATAATATCGCATTGTGCAAAAGCATCCTCAAAATCTTTCCTGATAAGGGTCCTCACCTTGCCTGCTTTTCCGTAATAGGCATCGTAATACCCGGAAGAAAGCACGTACGTGCCCAGAATGATCCGCCGCTTGACCTCCTTGCCGAAGCCTTTCATGCGCGTCTTCTTATACATGTCGATAATATCTTTCCCCTCGACCCTCATGCCGTATTTGACCCCGTCGTAACGGGCGAGGTTTGAAGAGGCTTCGGCGGTGCAGATGATATAATAGGTTGCGACTGCGTACTCCGTATGGGGAAGGGAGATGTCGACGAGGGTGGCCCCCAGGCCTTCCAGGCAGGAAAGGGATTCGGCGACCGCCTGCTTTACGTCGGGCTCGATGCCTTCGATCATATACTCTTTCGGGATACCGATCTTCATCCCTTTTATCTCTTTTCCCAAATATTGCGTGTAATCGGGCACCGGTTGAGGAATTGAGGTGGAATCCATGGGATCATATCCTGCAATGGCTTCGAGCACCACGGCGCAGTCGGTGACATTTCGCGCGAGAGGCCCGATCTGGTCAAGGGATGACGCGAAGGCCACGAGGCCGTACCTCGACACTCTCCCGTAGGTAGGCTTCATGCCTACCACACCGCAGAGGCTCGCAGGCTGCCGTATCGACCCGCCCGTATCCGTACCGAGACTCGCCACGCATAGACCCGCGGCCACGGCAGCCGCGGAGCCGCCGCTCGACCCGCCGGGGATCCGCTCCAGGTCCCAGGGATTCCTGGTGGTCTGGTATGAGGAGTTTTCCGTTGAAGAGCCCATGGCGAATTCATCCATATTGACTCTTCCAAGGTGGACATAATGTCTTTCTTTCAGCTTCTTTATCACGGTCCCGTCGTAGGGCGCCACAAAACCTTTCAGTATTTGGGAGCCGCACGTGGTCTCCAGCCCTTTGGCGCAAAAGATGTCCTTGATGCCGAAGGGAATGCCGAGGAGAGGCCCTTCCTCACCCTCCTTTATCCTCCGGTCCGCCTCTCGGGCCATCTCCATGGCCGCCTCCTCCGTGAGGCGCAGATATGCCTGCACCGCCTGGTCGTGTTTCTTCACCCTGTCGAGATAAAATCGCGTCAACTCGACGGAAGAGATCTTACCGTTCTTCAGGAGCCCTCTCAGCTCCATTATATTCATGTCAAGAATATTTTCCACCCTATCTCCTTTCAAAGGCATAGTCCCCGCTCGCCGATTTCTCTGATGACCGGCTTCACGCCGTCCCCGGGGTTGCCTCTTCTAATCTACCTCTATGACGGGAGGGACTTTAAAGAAGCTGCCCTTCCGGTCCGGCGCATTACTGACCGAGCCTTCGACGCTCAGCGATTCCCTGCTTATGTCCTCTCTCAACACGCACGAGACCGGTACCGCGTGACTCGTCGGCTCGATGCCTTCCGTATCGAGGGCGTTCAGGGTATCCATATGCTCGAGTATCCGGTCAAGCTGAGAAGTGTAGAGCTCTGCCTCGTGGGGCTCGAGCTCAAGCCTGCCCAGGTGGGCTACATATTCCACCACGTCTTTGTTGATCTTCATATCCTCTTCTCCTTATCCTTTAACCGGATTCAGCGACTGCTTTAATGATATCTCCCCTCGTCACGATGCCCACGAGGCTGTCGCTCTCGACGATCGGCACCCTGTTGACCCCTTTTTCTATCATAATCTTGGCCAGATTTACCACAGATTCCGTTGACGGCGCAGTGATTACGTCCGACACCATGACATCGCGGACCGTAAGCTTCTGCATCTCCCCGGACTTGAGCCCCCGAAGTACATCACTCTGGCATATGATGCCTACGAGCTTCCCCTTCTCCACGACCGGCATGCCGGCGATGCCGAAAAGCTCGAATTTATTCACGATAACCGCCAGCGTCTCAGAGGCGTGGCACGTCACCACGTCCTTGTTCATAAGCTCTACCACTTTCATGAACACCCCCTAGATTGCCTGCCCGAAAAGCAGAACGGATTGAATATATTTCTGCAATGCCTCGACCGCCCTCATGGCCTTCCGCAGCTTCTCCTGCTCATGAGGCCCCAGCATATCCGGTCTCATGAAGCTCAGGTCCATGTGATTTTCCCTTTTACCGGAGGTCAGCTGATTCATTATCCGGAACTTTACGAACGTAAGATATGCCTCGATCAGATCGCTCTCCATCTCTTTCTTTATCATATTGCCCGCCCGAAGCCCCCGGATGCGCTTTAACGTATTGGGCTCAAAAATACTATTGGACAGAGCGAGCATCCTGACTGCGAGAATGAGGGGCGCCCATCCGTGAAGCTTGAGATTGAGCATATCTTTATGGTCCCCTGTATTCTGCACCTTGAATTTTCCGAAGAAGCTGAGCGCCGTAGGCATAAGGACCGCCGATTCTATGAAGTCCTTCATCATATGCTTATTGCCGGTAAGACGGGGGAAAAAGCCTCCGAGAAGCTCGTGAAGAAGGGCTCTGTCACCCGCCAGATAGCGGGCATCGGTAAGGATTATTACATCGAGTCCGTCAAAATCACCTCTCTCGAAGGTGAGCCTCTGGTCCAGTCTCTGCCGCCAGTCTTTTAAGGAGCCTCTCCATTTCGGATTCGAGGGCATCACGTTTCCGGAGCACTTTTCGAAACCCACCTCATGGAGCCTCTCCACGGCCTTTTCGGAGAAGATCTTATAATAGAAATCGATAACGGCCTTGGAGGTCTCTTTCTTCTCGAACCCGTCATCGATACCCATGTCCTTTCGGTATTCATGGAACCGTTCCACGAGGTGCGGCTGAAGTGGCCCCTCTTCGTCGGCCTCTTCACCATAGATGAGCATGTTGTCCTGGTCCGTGACCAGGGTCTGCTCATCCCTGCCCTCGCTCCCAAGACCTATCCACCCATAAGGGCACGGCCGGGGTCCGTATCCCTGGAGCTCCATCTCCTCTTCCACGAGAAGAAGCACCCTTTCGGTTATCCGGTCCCGCACGATGCGAAAGAGGTCATGGACATCCACCACGTTATCCTCTTCCAGAAAATATTTCCCTACCCCTGCAATGGCCTTTTGATGGAGAGTGAAAAGATCCTCCACTCCCGCGGCTTTCCTGATCCTTTCAGCCACGAGGGAGTTGAATTCCGCCTCGAAAGCCTCCTGTTCCCGGAGGGAACCTTCCAGCCTGTCCCGGAGCTCGCCAAGGATCCGGCTCCTCTCATGGCGGAGTAATGTCTTGTCTCTCATCACTTCGCCTTTTTCTTTGAGAAAGGAGTCTACGATGGCGAAATTGAGCGGCATCTAGCCCCCGGCCAACCCTTCCAGGACTTTCTTGCTCACGAGAAGCTTCTCCCTCTTTTCCTCGAGCTCCTTATACTGGCCCTCGCTCTTGACAATTACGTCCTCGGGCGCTTTCTGCCTGAAAGATTCGTTATTGAGCTTGTTGAAAAGTCTTTCCATATCGGTTTCCATCTTGGAGAGCTCTTTCCTGATTCTTCCCAGTTCTTTATCGATATCGATTACCCCCTTGAGAGGGACAAAGACCTCGACTCCTTTGTACAGACCGATGGCCGCCTGATCCGGGGCATCTCCCTCCGTGAAGCTCAGGTCCTCGATTTTTGCCAGCTCTTTTATATAATAGCCATATTGTTCGAGCAAAGGCCTGTATTCATGGGCCTTTATTATCGCGGCGATCTTCACGTGCGGGGCGATACCCGTCTCGCCCCTGATATTCCGGATTGAATCGACGATTCCCATAAGCATATTCATCCCCTCTTCCGCCTCTGAATCGACCTCGTCTTCATCAAATACAGGGAAAGGGGCGATCATGATGCTCTCCCGTTCCCGGGCCGGGAGCCGTTGGTACAGCTCTTCCGTGAGAAAGGGCATGATGGGGTGAAGGAGTTTCAGGATATCGGTCAGGGTCCTGAAGAGAATGTTCTTCGTGGCTTCGTTGTCGAAGCCCCCTGCTTTTCCATAGAGATTCGGCTTTATCAGCTCAAGGTACCAGTCGCAGAATTCGCGCCACACAAAGGTATAGAGAGCCGTTGCGGCATCGTTAAACCTGTAAGTGTCGATGCTCGATTTCACTTCTCCTATTACCTTCTGCGCCCTCGAGCGTATCCACCTGTCGGGAAGATAGCCGGATTTCCCCTTTTGAGCGTCGGGGGTGAGGCCCTCCATAAAGGAAAAGGCGAGTTTCGAGGCGTTCCATATTTTATTGACGAAATTTCTCGATCCTTCGATCCTCTCTTCCGAGAGAAGAATGTCCCTCCCCTGGGCGGCGAGCATGGTGAGGGAGAACCTGAAGGCATCGGTGCCGTACTGGTCTATCATAATGAGGGGGTCGATCACGTTCCCCTTCGACTTGCTCATCTTCTTCCCTTCCGCATCCCGGACGAGGGCGTGGATATAGACTTCCCTGAAAGGCACGTCTCCCATAAACTTGAGCCCCATCATAATCATCCTGGCGACCCAGAAGAAGAGGATGTCGAATCCGGTAACAAGCAGGGAAGTGGGGTAGAAGGTCTTGAGCTCGTCCGTCTCTTCGGGCCAGCCGAGGGTGCTGAAGGGCCACAACCCCGAGGAAAACCATGTATCCAGGACGTCCGATTCCTGGCGCAGGGTCCCGTTGCACCCGGGGCAGAGCGTCATATCCTCCACTGATACATGCATTGCGCCGCACTGGTCGCAGTACCAGACAGGTATCCGGTGGCCCCACCAGATCTGCCGGGAGATGCACCAATCCCTGATATTCTCCATCCATTCAAAGTAGACTTTTTCCCACATGTCGGGGATAATCCTCACCTTGTGGCTCCTCACCGCCTCGATGGCGGGGATAGCCAGGGGTTTCATCCTGAGAAACCACTGGAGTGAAAGGGTGGGCTCTACCACGGTCTTGCAGCGGTAGCACTTACCCACGCCGAGGTCATAGGGTTCCATCTTTTCGAGGAGGCCCATCCCCTTCAACTCCTCCACGATTTTCTCCCTGCATTCGAAACGGTCCATGCCCTTGTAATGGAGGGCGGCGTCGTTCATCCTGCCCTTCTCGTCGATAACTTTCACTATTTCGAGGTCGCACCGCCTGCCGATTTCGAAGTCATTCAGGTCATGGGCAGGGGTAACCTTGAGCACCCCGGTGCCGAAGGAGGTATCCACATAGGCATCCCCTATCACAGGGACCTTCCTGTTGACGATGGGTACGATCAAATATTTTCCCACATATTTTCCGTACCGCTCGTCCGCGGGATTTACCGCCACCGCTGTGTCGCCCAGCATTGTTTCCGGTCTGGTGGTCGCCACGGTAAGGGCGCCTTCACCGTCGGCAAAGGGGTACTTGATATGGTAAAGAAAACCCTTGGTCTCTTCGTGTTCCGATTCTATATCGGAAAGCGCCGTCTCGCAGCGGGGGCACCAGTTGACGATATAATCGCCCCGGTAGATAAGGCCCTCGTTGTAGAGCCTTACAAATACCTCACGCACTGCCTTCGACAGGCCCGCATCCATGGTAAAGCGCTCCCGCGACCAGTCACATGAAGCCCCGAGCCTTTTGAGCTGCTCGATGATAGTCCCGCCGGACTGCTGCTTCCACTCCCAGACCCGCTCGATGAACTTTTCTCTTCCCACCATGTCCCGGGTCATGCCCTCTTTGGCAAGCTCCCTCTCCACCACGTTTTGGGTGGCAATACCGGCATGGTCCATCCCGAATACCCAGAGGGCATTAAACCCCGCCATCCTTTTAAAACGGGTTACTATATCCTGGAGGGTGTTATTCAGCGCATGACCCATATGGAGCGAGCCGGTGACATTGGGTGGAGGTATGACCATTGAAAAGGGGGGCTTTTCCGACACACCCTCCCCCTTGAAATATCCCTTCTCCGTCCATGTGCGGTACCATTCCTGCTCGATTTTGTGCGGATCGTAAACCTTTTCCATCATTTCTTCAGACTCCCTTTCCTTTCATGATCGAAGCCCACCTTTATTCCTGCCACAAATTGAATCTGTAGGGAATAAAGTCTGACTCGGCTATATCGGTATCTTCCACGGCATGGGAAGAAAAATTCGCTCGAAAAGATTGAATGCATAGCGGTCGGTCATACTTGCCACGAAGTCACAGACGCAGACCGCCGGATCGTCGTAAAAATCCTGCCGCTCTACCTCCCGCAGGAAGGTATCGTGATTTTCGAGAAAGTAGTGATAGAGCTCCTTGATTATCTTCGTGCATTTTATGAAATCTCCGTGAATCAGGGTGTTATCGTAGACCCTCTCGTAGAGAAAGCTCCTCAGCTTCTTTATATGATGTTCGAGCTCCTCGTCCATGGTGAGCTCTATGGCCCCATCGTGAGCCGAGGCGGCAAGCACGCCCCTCACCATGGTGTCGATCCTTTCGGAGCTCGTATTACCGAGGTACTCAACGCAATCCCGCGGAACATCCTCACGGGTGATGATCCCCCCTCTGGTCGCGTCATCGATATCATGGTTGATATAGGCGATGATATCGGCAAATCTCACGACCTCGGCTTCCTGCGTGAGGGGCCGGTCCTGATCGCCTTTGAGGACAATCTCCCCTTTTCCCTTGGAATGCTTGAGTATGCCGTCCCGCACCTCCAATGTCAGGTTGAGACCTTGTCCGTCTTTTTCCAAGAGATCGACCACCCTCAGGCTCTGCTCGTAATGGTGGAAACCGCCGGCGTGAATCTTGCTCAATGCGTCTTCACCTGCGTGACCGAAAGGGGTATGGCCCAGGTCATGCCCAAGGGCTATGGCCTCTACCAGATCCTCGTTCAGGTCCAGGGCCTTTGCAACGGTCCGCGCAATTTGGGACACTTCAATCGTATGGGTAAGTCTTGTCCTGTAATGATCGCTCGCAGGAGAGAGGAATACCTGGCTCTTATGCTTCAGCCGCCGGAAGGCCTTGCAATGGGTGATCCGGTCCCTGTCGTGCTGAAACGCGGGCCTGATGTCGCACTCCTTCTCCGCCTTAAGCCTGCCCCTCGACCGACTGCTCCTCTGGGCAAAGGGAGAGAGTATCAATTCTTCTCTTTTCTCCAATCTTTCTCTGATATTCATATCTCAATCCGGATCAACAATGCGTGGGGCCGATCTCTGAAACTCCCTCTAATAAGGGCTAATTTATCATAATCATACAGCTATTTCAACACAGTTAAAGGAGGTCACGTCACCCCCTCCGGCGGCAAAGCCGTCGGAGCCTCCCCCCCGCCTAAGGGCGCCTGCTGTTGGTCTCGCCCGCTGTGCGGGCTACATCACGCAATACTTACCTGTTAAGGCATCGATAGGATATCCGCTTGGGTATTGGAGGGAACTCGCTGACTTTGACGCGCCCGGCAAGTATTCCGGAAGTGTCTAAAGAACCTTTTGGTTTTTACTATATACTATATATTATATACTGACGACTATCTGCCATCGACTAACGGTTAACGACTAGAGACTAGCGACTGCCCTTTTCAAATCTTGCATAAGAGCCGATTATTACCTATACTTACTTGATATCACGGGAGGGAGGTTCTTATGGCTTTGATGGACGATATAATGAAGAAGACCGAGGAGGGCCTCAAGACCCTTCGGGAGACGGCCCAGGATTTCGCTTTTAATGTGGAGAAACAGGCGAAAATCGGCAAGATGAGGTATGTCGATATCACGCGGCTCCAGAAGAGCATGCAGGGTCTCTACACTGAACTGGGTCAATACGTGTACGACGAGGTCACCTCGGGCAGGGCGGTCTCGTGCGCCGACCTTTTCGTGCTCGAGAGGACGGACCGGATCACCCGGATCAGGTACGAGATAGACGCCCTGGAAGACGAGATAAACGAGATTCAGCAGACCCCGCCGCCGAAAAGGGACCCTGAAAAACCCTAGTCGCTGCTTGCTTCTTTCCTGCCTCCCCCTATGCGGCTCACTCCGTAGATGAGGAGCAGAAGGAGAATCCCGCCTCCTATCACGATTCCGGGACTCCATATGCTTTTCGGCAATGCCTCATAGAGACCGAGAATTCCAAAAATTATAAAGACCACTGCAGCGAACCATTTGATCGCCCTTTCAGGTATCTTCTTCCCCAGCACGATCCCGACTATGATGCCGATCGCGTCGGCCACCAGCATGCCGGATGTGGTGCCGAGCCATATAGGAATGATACTCGAATATTTTGTCGCGAGGGCAACGGTGGCGAGCTGTGTCTTGTCTCCCATCTCGGCGAAAAAGAAGGCGACCGCCACGGTCCAGAAGGGGCTGAAATTGAACCGCCTGTCCTCATTGTCGAGGGTATCGCCCCGCAGGGTCCAGAGGCCGAAAAGGATAAATGATGCGGCGGCGGCGATCTGCACGTAATGGAGGGGCACGATATTCGTCATATAGTGGCCCAGCAACACGGCGAGCAGGTGGTTCACCAGGGTGGCCGCGAAAACCCCCCACATGACCGTCTGCCATCGATACCTCGTGGCGAAGGCCATGGCGAGAAGCTGTGTCTTGTCTCCCATCTCGGCGAGAACCACAAAAAGAAGAGATGCAACATAAGCCGTCATGTCCGTTACCTCCTTAAAAAAAGAAGACCTCTAGTAATGGCTCGAAGAGCCATACTAAAGGTCTCGTTAATTGGCGTATCACCAATGGCAAGGCCAGGCTTTTTTCGCCAGTGTGTTGACCAAGCCTTCCTAACTACTCCCCTTTAGGGATGGATCAAATATATTTCCTTATCAGGATTTCGGCAATCTGGACCGCATTGAGGGCAGCCCCTTTCCTGATGTTGTCCGCCACCACCCACAGGTTGAGTCCATGGGGAACCGATTCGTCCCTTCTTATCCTTCCCACGAAAGTCTCGTCTTTTCCCGCTGCATTAATGGCCATGGGATAAAGCTTCTTTGCCGGATCGTCAACCACCTTTACGCCCGGGGCTTTCTTGAGGATTTTTCTTGCCTCCTCCGGAGTAAGGTCGGTCTCGAACTCGACATTTATCGATTCGGAATGGCTGTAGAACACAGGCACCCTCACGGTCGTGGCCGTCACCTGGATACCCTCGTCCTCCATGATCTTCTTCGTTTCTCTTACCATTTTCATCTCTTCTTTCGTATAGCCGTTGTCAAGGAAGACGTCTATCTGAGGAAGACAATTGAACGCGATCTGGTAAGGATATACCTTTTTTTCCATGGGTTTGTTATTGTAAATGGAGAGCACCTGCTGCTCCAGCTCGTGTATGGCCTTTTTGCCCGTGCCTGATACGGCCTGATAGGTGGATACGACAATTCTCTTTATTTTTGCCGCATCATGGAGCGGCTTCAGGGCAACCACCATCTGGATGGTCGAGCAGTTCGGGTTGGCGATAATCCCCTTCTTCGTATAGTCTTTGATTGCGTGCTCGTTGACCTCGGGCACCACCAGCGGAACGTCCGGGTCCATCCGCCATGCGTTCGTGTTGTCGACGACCACGCATCCGGCTGCCGCCGCGATGGGTGCGAATTTCTCACTGATCGATCCGCCCGCGGAGAAAAGGCCGATCTGGATATCCTTGAATGAATCCTCCTTCAGCTCCTCGACCACCACTGCCTTACCCTTATAACTCATCGTCTTGCCCGCGCTTCGGGAAGACGCGAGGAGCGTCAGTTTCTTCACCGGGAACTTCCTCTGTTCCAGGGTCTCCACCATTTCGTTTCCCACGGCTCCCGTGGCGCCCACCACCGCTACATTGTACTCTTTCATTTAATCCTCCAATTTCTTCTTCAGGTACTTAATGAGGCCGCCCTCATTAATTAATTCGACCATAAAGGGCGGGATCGGCTTTGCCTGGATCTCGGCCCTTTTGCATTTAATGATACCCGTGCCGAGGTCCACCTCGATCTCCTCGCCTTCTTCCGCATAATCCGCAAGATCGGCCTCGAGCAGCGCGAGGCCCTTATTGAAGGCGTTCCGGTAGAAGATCCTCGCGAAGCTCTTCGCAATGACCAGCGGGATGCCCAGGGCGGAGATGGCGATGGGTGCGTGCTCACGGGAAGAGCCGCACCCGAAATTGAGACCCGCCACAATAATGTCGCCCTCTTTGGCCTTCTTCGGGAAATCGGGGTCGAGGGGCTCCATGCAATGCGCGCCAAGGACCTGGGGGTCCGTATTTGCAAGGTATATGGCGGGAATGATGATATCCGTATCTATGTTGTCTCCAAACTTCCAGATTCTTCCTTTTAAATTGGTCTTCATCCTTACTCCTTCTTCGCATGTTGCGAAAGGCCTTTCTTTTTCAGGCCGCGACCTTCGGGCGGCTCTCTTGCGACCGGCTCATATCTGCCGCTCTTACATTACCTCGCCCGGGACCGCAATCCTCCCCTTGATGGCGCTCGCCGCGGCAACCGCCGGTCCCGCGAGGCAGACTTCGCTTTCCGGATGGCCCATCCTTCCTATGAAATTCCTGTTCGTGGTGGCAACCGCCCTCTCCCCCTTTGCGAGAATTCCCATATGTCCGCCCAGGCAGGGACCGCACGTGGGAGGGGAGATGATGCAGCCCGCATCGAGGAAAATACTGAAATACCCGCGATCCATGGCCTCCCGGTACACGGCGGGCGTTGCGGGGATGATGATGCACCGCACGTAAGGGGCGACTTTATGGCCCTTCAGAATACGGGCCGCAACTTCGAGGTCTTCTATTCTGCCGTTCGTGCACGATCCTATCACCACCTGGTCGATCTCAAGGTGGGATACCTTTTCCGCGTCCGTCACATTGGAAGGAAGGGAAGGGAGGGCCACCTTGGGCGCGAGCGCGGCCACGTCGATATCTATAACCTGTCGGTAGCGGGCATCGGGATCGCTTTCATATACTCTCGGCGGCCTTTGCCCCCGGTCTTTTACGTAGGCGAGTGTCTTTTCATCCACCTTGAATATGCCGTTCTTTCCACCCGCCTCGATAGCCATATTTGCAATGGTGAACCTCGATTCCATGGACAGTGCCGAGATGGCATCGCCGTCGAACTCCATGGACGAATAAAGCGCCCCGTCAACGCCGATCATCCCGATAATATGGAGGATGAGGTCCTTTCCGGAGACCCATTCCCGCCACTGACCGTGGCAATGGAATTTGATGCTCTCCGGGACCTTGAGCCAAATACGTCCGGTCACCATCCCGTAGGTCAGGTCGGTGCTGCCGACCCCGGTCGAGAAGGCGCCGAGAGCGCCGTAGGTACAGGTATGGCTGTCCGCTCCGATCACCACATCGCCGGGCACGACCAGCCCTTTTTCGGGAAGGAGGGCATGCTCGACGCCGCACTCTCCGCCTTCATAGATGTGCT
Source organism: Syntrophorhabdaceae bacterium (assembly GCA_036504895.1). Lineage (NCBI taxonomy): Bacteria > Pseudomonadati > Thermodesulfobacteriota > Syntrophorhabdia > Syntrophorhabdales > Syntrophorhabdaceae > Syntrophorhabdaceae bacterium. Next base: position 28,640 of record DASXUJ010000085.1, on the reverse strand, counting down.
TGATCCCGTATTTTTTTGAAAATTCCCTGATGATCTTGCAGTTCTCCGCGGAGAGGATATCCTTGTTCGGCGTGAAATGATCGAGGACAAAGACGACTTTCTCCTCGTCGAAAACCCGGCTCGCGCCTACTTTGTGGAACTCCTCCAGGGAGAGGGGAGCGGTAATGTCGTTCGCCAATGCGAGATCGATGCGCGCCTCGATGATCTCACCCGGTTCCACCCTTTCTCTTTCCGAGTGGGCAGCAAGTATTTTTTCCGTAATTGTCATTCCCATTTAACGACCCTCAACTTTTCTTTTTTTCACGTATTCAAGCTTATTCAACGCATTGATATAGGCCTTGGCGCTCGCCACGATAATATCCGTATCCGTCCCTTTCCCGATAACCGTCGAGCCCTTTTCCTCTATCTTCACGAAGACTTCGCCCTGGGCATCCATATCGCGGGTGATGGAGTTCACTGAAAATTTGAGGAGCTTGCTCGCCGTCTTCACCATCTTCTTGATGGTCTTGAATGCCGCGTCCACCGGACCGTCCCCGAACCCCACGTCCTGCAAGAGGGCGCCGTCGATTTCGAGCTTGACCGTGGCGGTAGGCACCGTATTGTTCCCGCAGGTGACGTGGAGATAGGCCATCTTATATTTCTCGGGGATCTTGTAAATCTCGTCCATGATGATCATCTCGATATCCTCGTCATAGACGTTCTTTTTCATGTCCGAGAGGGTCTTGAAGCGCTGGAAGGCGAGGTTGATCTCGGAATCGGTAAAGTTGTATCCCATCTCCTCTATCCTGTCCCGGAATGCATGCCTGCCCGAGTGTTTGCCGAGGATGAGGGAGCTTTTCGTGATGCCTACCGATTCAGGCTTCATGATCTCATAAGTAAGTTTCGATTTGAGCAGGCCGTCCTGGTGGATTCCCGATTCGTGGGCAAAGGCGTTGGAGCCCACGATCGCCTTATTGGGCTGAACCGACCCGCCCGTGATGGAGGTGATAAGTCTGCTCGTGGGGTATATCTTTTCGCTCACGATCTTCGTATCGACGGCAAAGAGGCTCTTTCTCGTGCGGAGGATCATGGCGATCTCCTCCACTGCCGCGTTTCCCGCCCTCTCGCCTATGCCGTTCACCGTGCATTCCACCTGGCGCGCCCCGTTCTGGATAGCGGATACGGAATTCGCCACGGCAAGACCCAGGTCGTTATGGCAGTGGACGCTGATGATGGCCCGGGAGATATTGGGGACATGGGCGGTGATATATCGGATCAACTCTCCGAATTCTGCCGGCACCGCATAACCGACGGTGTCGGGCACATTGACCGTGGTGGCCCCTGCCTCTATGACTTCGGCGAGGACCTTGCAGAGGTAATCCCAATCGCTTCTCGTGGCGTCCATGGCGGAAAATTCCACGTTAGGCGTATGGGATTTCGCCCTTTTCACCGCATCGACGGCGATTTTCAGAACCTCATCCTTCGTCTTTTTGAACTGGTGCTTGAGATGGATGTCGGACGTGGAGATAAAGGTGTGGATACGGGGCGTCTGCGCATTTTTGATCGCTTCCCAGGCCCGGTCTATATCTTCGTTATTGGCCCGGGCAAGACCGGCGATCTCACAGTTCTTTATGGTCTCCGCAATCAGCTTGACCGCCTCGAAATCTCCTTCCGATGCGATGGGAAAACCTGCTTCGATAATATCGACCCCGAGGATCTCGAGCTGTCGGGCGACCCTCAGCTTCTCCGGCGTATTCATGGTGTTGCCCGGGGACTGCTCCCCATCCCTTAGTGTCGTATCGAATATAAAGACTCTCTCTGCCATATCTCCCTCTTCAGTTTATTCTGGATTGCATCGAAAAGCTCTTGCCCCTTTTCTATCTCAATCGTCACCGCAAGGTAGAAAAGATTGTCGGGCACGTCCATGGCCGCCATTTTAACGGCGTCCTTTTCCGTAGTCACGATTAAATCTACGGCGCCGTAAGACGTGATGCGCTTTAACTCCTTTTCACTGTATCCGTGATGATCGGGATAAGATGTCTCCCGGACCACCCGGGCGCCCAGTTCCCGCAGAAGATTGAAAAAGGAGCGGTTATCTCCGAGGCCGGAAAAGGCGGCAACACGTTTGCCCTCAAGGAAACGGTAATGCACCATTCCGTGAGCTTTCATATTATACAGGTAGGCCGGTTTATACCGGATCCTGTAACGGCTCATCCCTTCCGTGACCGATTCCATCGCCTCGTCCAGATCACCTTTATTCACCAGGATGATATCTGCATCTTTTATCCTTTCGAGGGACTCCCGAAAAGGGCCGAGAGGGAATAACCCGTCTCCCCCTTTCCCGTCATTCCCGTTGAGGACCAGGATTTCCAGGTCTTTCTCGATATTCTTCAACTGAAAACCATCATCGAGGATTACGACGTCGATGGGGACCGCCTCCATTCCCATGGCTATGGCCTCTGCCCTGTTGCTCCCCACGAGCACGGGCACTCCCGATTTCCTGGCGATCATCAGGGCCTCGTCTCCCACATCTTCCGCACGGTCCGTCTTAGGGTCCACCATAAATGTCCCTTGTCTCTTCCTCTTGTAGCCCCTGGTTGCGATGGCGGGATGGAACCCCGCCTCCACGAGCATCGCCGAGAGCTTCTCCACCACCGGAGTTTTCCCTGTCCCGCCAAGGGTAATATTGCCGACGCTTATCACGGGGACGGAAACCCCTTCTACGGTCAGCCGACCCTTCTCATATAATTTTGTTCTGACGTGGAGACAAAATCCGTATACCTTCGAAAGAAGAAAAAGGGGCGCATAAAGCAGCCATCTCAGATACTTTGCCTCTCCGTTCCATACGCGTATTATGGCATTCCTCATTTAATTAGCACAGTTATACCAAAAATAGAGCGAAAAATCAAAGCTTCATTTACAGAGAGGCTTTGGAGACTGAAACGGGGACCGGGATTGTCCCGGCCGCGGGGCGGCCGCAACGGGGACCGGGATTGTCCCGGGTGAGGGGCGGCCGGCAATGGGAGTCTTGCATGGAGCGCCATGTCCCGGGGCGCGCTGACGATAAGGCTCCTGCAGCCTCATCGGGACATGGAGGCAAAACAACACAGGGCTGAAGGGGCCATTCCCCGCCTTTCAGCCCTGTGGCATCATACTAATCTATCTCTTCCTCGTCCTCTTCCTCCCACTCTTCGTTCATGGCGAGGGCTGCGGCCGCGCCGGAGAGCACGGACAGCTTGACCGCGGTGATGGTCCGGTAGACTTCCGCCGGACTCCTCTTCACCCCATCCACCATAAGCAGGTCCTCTTCTATCGAGACCGCGAAGAGGCGCTCGTTTTCTTTGAGATAGGGCAGGATAAGCTCCCAATCCCTCTCCTCGAAAGGAAGGATCTGTCCCCCGTTCAACTGCTCGGGAACAATAGTCTTATAAGGGTCTCTCACGAATATGGCGCCCCCCGATGCGAGGGAGAAGAGGTTCGACCCCGGATAGGGCGTCTTCAGGGAGACCACCCGTTCTTCCTCGTCGAAGGCGAGGCCGTTCAAAACCACGAAGCCTCCGCCGTTGTAGGGATCGCCGGCCATAAAAGATTCGGCAAGAAAGTCGAGGGCGGTGCCGTTGATCACGACCCTCGGCTTACCTACCGCGTTAATAAGGGGCCTTCCCGCTGCATTGCCGAGGACGTATACCTCTCCGCCTTTAGCCCCATACATGAACGTCTGGCCCACGTCGCCGTAGACCACGAGCTTGCCTGATTTAAGTATCTGGCCCAGCTGGTCCTGGGCGTTGCCGTGTACGTGTATCTCGAGACCGTCCATACCTGAGCCGAGATAATCGCCCGTTGAATCGAAGGCGTCGATACGCACGCCTTTCGAATCGGGCCCGAAGCCGCAGCCCAGAAAGCGCTGGCCCCGGTGACCGAAGCAGATGAACCGCTTCCAGCCCAGATTGTATGCGCTCGATATGAGGCTTGAATAAGACTCATCGCCCTCGGGCGGGAACCCGCCCGCATCGGCCACCAGTACACGCTCCCCTTTTTCGGGCGCGCGCAGGGTAGCGCGGTTCTCCCAGTCAATCCTGCGGCCGTAGAGTACGTTGCCTTTGGCATTGAGGAGCGGGATGGCCCTCAGGATGGAGTCGATGGTCTGGGAGATCATCTGGAGCACGGACCGGCGTCTCTTGGCGCCGATCGGATAATGCCTGTCGAGAAGGCGGCTCAGGAGCCCCAGAACCGGACCTTTCAGGTCGTCTTCCTCGGCCAGTGCGGTGAGGAGGTCAAGGAAGGTATAAAAGCGCGCATAATCCCACTTGGCCAATCCCGGCTTAAGGGTAAAGAAAAGCTCCTCCACGTTTTTCTTCGAGAGGTCCCTGACGATGCTCCTCAGGTGGTCCACGTGACACGTGGGGGTGCGGGGTAATTTTGCACGGAAATCGAGGTGGGGCCGGTCCGCGGGCACATCTATCACTCGCCCGAATTTATCGGTGCACGTCAGGTCCATTTTCCCCGGCTCCGACTCTTTTACGGTGAATATAAAGGCGCCGCCGTCGGTGTAGCTCCCTCCCCGGGCATTCCAGTAACGGTCCGCCACGGTGCCGAACCTCTGGTCCTCTTTCGCGAGGCTCACGAGGGTCGCGTCTATGGCCTGTTTTTCGGAGCAGATGAGCCCGATCTCCACGTCCCCTTTCTGAAGGGCAAAAACCTGGGGCCGGAGCATGGCCGTATCGGTGATGCCGATAAGCTGGTACTGCTTCTTCTCCACGTCGGTCCGGGCAATGATGAAGAACCATGGTCCGTCGGGGCTCCCGTGAATGTGGGCCGCCTGGATCTGCCGGTAAATGCGCTGCTTCTCTTCTGGCAGGTGATCGAAATCCATCTCTCCCGTAGGGGCGAGGGCTTCGATGATATATTCGAGGGGGTAGCCGTATACCCTGTTCAGGAGGTCAAAAACCTGGACCGAAACTTCCGTGTCCGTAAGGAACAGGGGATAGACGTTCCGCTGTTTGAGGTATTCGGAGACGGAATAGTAATTGGCGAAATCCCCGTTATGGACCAGGGCTTCGTCGAGCCCTATAAAAGGATGGGCCCCGCCCGGGTGCCATACCCGGCCTTTCGTCGGATAGCGCTGATGGGCGATCCAGATATGGGAGTTGAAATTCTCCAGCTTATAATACTGGGCCACGGTCTCGGCATACCCGACGATCTTCAGGATCATCATATCCCTGCCGTGGGAGAGAACAAAAGCCCTCTTCTCACCCAGGGAGCTGTAAAAGGTGCGGTTGAGCTGATAGGTGTTCTGATAAATGAACTCCTCTTCCACCTTGTGGAGGGGGATCGATGTGAGCCCCCGCTCCTTCCGGAAAATCTCGATCACTTCCGGCTTCACCCGCACGAAATACCTCTTTACCTGGGGCGGCTTCACTTCGAGGCCTGGAATGTCCCGGTAGTCGTCTATCGAATCGATGAAAGATTCGTGGTCGACGCGGAAGAAGGGCCTCACGAATCGCGCCTCCACCTCGGGCAGCACGGTTTCGTCGAGGAGCGCCACCTGGAGGAGAAAATCGCTGTCCAGGATCTCCCTGGAGACGCCCAGTTTCTCCGGGACGAGTCCTACCGCGGCAAGGCCGCCCCCTTTGCCGTTGCCCCTGTTATGCATCTGCACGGAAGGCTCGAAGATATGACGGCCGCTCACGGGAATATTACAGGCGAACCCGGTAACGCCGCAGCCGCCTTCCTCCGCCTCGATACCCGCGTCGGCCCGGTTTGCGGGACCCCGGAGATGGGCGCGCGCATTCAGTATGGATTCACCTCTGTTTCTCTCTTTCATATCAAAACCTCATATAAGCGGACGGTCTGAGCCGCGGGCCATTTCCTCCAGCCCGTTCTTTTCCGTTCGCGAGTCGTAATTATAAATCCAATACTCCGTCTATCTCTCCCTCTTTCAAATAATCGAGGTGTGCGATGGCATCGAAGCGCCCGGTCAATTCCGTAATACTTTTCATCCCGAACCGCTTGAGGATCGATACGAGCTGCCTACGCCACACGAGGTACATGTTGACGATACGTTGGGTCGCCCAGTCAAGCTCCATAAGACCCGTCAGCTCGGGGTCCGTGGTGGCAATGCCCCGCGCGCAGCCCCGACCCGATTCACAATGGTGGCAGCGGATGCATTCAAGGGCCACGAGATCGGCCGTACCCAGACAGACGCCGTCGGCGCCCATGGCGATCGCCTTAGCCACATCGTAGGCGGAGCGTATGCCCCCACTGGCGATAATCGTGATCTTATCCCTGATGCCTTCCTCGCTCAGGAACTTATGTACCTTGGGCAGGGCATACTCTATGGGCATGGCGATATTCTTTTTGGCGATATCGGGCGCCGCACCCGTACCGCCGTAACTTCCATCGAGCTGAACGATATGGGCGCCCGCAAAGTAGCTGCCCACCGTTACCATGTCCACGTCCGTGGGGGTGGATACTTTGACGGACACGAGGGCGTGGTGGTTCATCTCCTTGATCCAGTCCACGTGCTTCTTATGGTCTTCAACGGAATAGACGCTGTGGAAGGGAAAAGGCGAAAAGAGCGCGCTTCCCGTCACGGCCTCTCGCATCGCCGCGACACGGGGGGTCACCTTGTCTCCGAGGAGGTGGCCGCCGAGACCGGGCTTGGCGCCCTGGGCGTATTTAAACTCCACGATCCTCACACGCTTTATGGTCTCCTCCCTCACCCCGAAGAGGCCGGTGGCAACCTGGGTAATAATATGGTCGTCATAAGGGATGAGCTCTTCCGGGTACCCGCCCTCGCCCGTGCAGCAGAAGGTGTTGAGGGCGCTCGCAGCCCTGACGCGGGAGAGCATGGTCACGATGCTTACGGAGCCGAAGGACATGCCCCCAAGGTAGAAGGGGACGGGAATGGTGATCTTCGGCCTCGAATCGCCGGAGCGGTTCAACTCGATGGCGGTAGAGACCTCTTCATCGGCCGGCTCCCGAACCTTGCCTTTGGGAAAGACAAAACGGAGCTTGTCGAACCCTCCTCCGGATTCCCCTGTCTTATAATTCAAATCCTGGTGGGGAAGACCTCCGGTCTCCGCCATATGCCAGGTGCCGGCGAGAAGGTCGGCCGGCCACCGCTTATCGCCGAGGATCTCGAAAGAGGGGTTGACGGTTACCTCTATGGCCTTTTCGGGGCACTTGCCCACGCAGCAATATTCATATTTATTACAGGAAAAGCCAAGGCAGAGATGGTCCCTCAGGGGTCTCGGCCTCTTTACGCCCGGTTTATAGACCCCGTGGGGGCAGGTCTCTATGCAGATCCCGCAGTTGGTGCACGCCTTGCTTATGCGGACCTTATATTTGCCGAGGGCATTGCGGAAGCGGCTCGGCACCGGTTTAGTTTCAGGAAATGTGTATTTTTGTGATTCGCTTGCCATTACATCAACCCCTTTTGCCCATTCCGGCGAAAATTTCTTTTTCAAGATCTTCGAAAAACATGGCTCTGCCCATTTCCCCACGAAGCCGCCTTACCTCGCGGATACCCATGGCCCCCAATGTCTCGAGGAGCTGACTGTGCCACCCCGAGATGAGGTTGCGGATCCGGGCTGCGCCCCACGCGGGATTCACCTCGTGAAGATCGACGGGGCAGTCGATGCCTTCCTTGCAGCGCCGGCACACCCTGCATTCCATGGCCACGAGCAGAGGTATATCGACGGTAAGCGCATCGGCGCCGCAGATGATCTGTTTTGCCACGTGCTCGGCCATGGCGATCCCTCCACCCACGATAAGCGTGATCCGGTCCCTCACGCCCCGCTCCACGAGGCTGAGGTGAATCTCCTTGGTCCGGTCTTTTACAAAAAGAGGGTTTTCGCCCCTTTCCCTGCCAAATTCGTCTGCCATGAGATGAATTATTTCCGCCCCGTCCACAGTGAGGCGATAGACGGTCTCGGAGGCGTCGGGCCCCAGCGCGAGCCTTATGGCGACGACGATATCCGGATTTATTTCCTTCAGTTTCGCCTGGATTTCCAGGGCTTTTCCCGTATAAGGGACCTCTATCAGGCGCAGTTTTTTAACCATTGCGGGGTCGAGGTCATCCAAATTCCCGTCAAGAAGGAGCATGATGTGGGAAAGGTAGCCCGCCATATCGTCCTTGAAATCGGTCTGACGGACTACGGCAAAGGTGCCGAGGCTTTTCGCCCCCTCGAGGAAGGCCATGGTGATGCGCGCCCTCGGCGGTGACCAGGGGAGTATATCGAAGATGAGCGGCAGCGGTATCTCCACCAGGGGCGGCGTCTCGGTGAGGAGCGCCCCTGCTTCGTCGAATTGAAGGGCCATCACCTTGCGTCCCAGATCGACGGTGGTGCTGATATATTCACGGCCGTGTATTCCATCTCTCGTGGGGCGGACGATCTCGGACATGTCGGTCCACATTGAATCGTAGCCGGGGCCGGAGAAGGCCCCGCCGTATCCTCCGCCGGAAACGGGTATTTTCCCCGCCTCCGCCTGAGACCAGAGAGCGGCAATGATCTCCGGCGTCCAATAGGCGTCGCCCAAGACCTTGAAGCTGGGGTTGAGCCCTTTCTGGATCAACCTGTTGGGACAGTTCTGCACACAGCGGAAGCAGTCCTTGCACATGCTGTCCAGGGATTCGAGCATCTGGCGTGAATCGATACCGCGCTTCTCGTATACCTTGTAGACGCATTCTTTCTTTACGCAACGGGCGCACTTGAGGCACCCTTCTTCCCATGCGATAACACCCGACCGGGTGATCGATTGAAACCTGTTCGGCGCCTGGCCGGTTTGGATATGATATTTAAGGGGCATGTTGTTACTCCTTACGGTATTTCCTCTCGCAAATTCTTTAGATCAGGGGTCTGGGATGAAGGCCGGACTTCTCGACAAGCCCGGGAACCACGTCCTCCCACTCGATTGCCATAATATGGACCCCGCTCACCCCTTCCATCTGCTTCAGGGCCTCGATGGTCTCCACCGCAATTTTCACGCCTTCCGCGCGCTGCTCTTTTGCGGCCACCCCTTTCATGCGGTCGATGATCGCCTCGGGCACGTCCATGCCCGCCACCTGCTTTGCCATGTACTCGGCCATGCGGGCTGATTTCAACGGAGTAATGCCTGCCAGGATAAAGACCTCTTTCTCGAGACCGTAATCCTTCACGAGGCCCATCCACTCCTTGAACCGCGCGAGGTTGTAGACGCACTGGGTCTGAACGAACTCCGCTCCCGCGTCCACCTTTTTTGCCAATCTCGTTACCCTGTATTTAAACGGGTCCGCAAAGGGGTTCGCCACGGCGCCCACAAACAGGTCCGGCCCGTCGGAGAGTTTATCGCCGCCGATGATCTCGCCTAAGTCCCTCATCCTGCGGACCGTCTGGACTAATTGAATCGAATCGATATCAAAGACTCCCTTTGCATGGGGCTGGTTGCCGAAAGACTGATGGTCGCCGGAAAGGCAAAGGATATTGCGGATTCCCAGGGACGATGCCCCGAGCACGTCCGACTGAAGGGCAATGCGATTACGGTCACGGGTGACCATCTGGAGCACGGGATCGAGCCCTTCCGCCCTCAGTATCGCGCAGGCGGCCAGACTGCAAAGACGCACCACTCCCGTCTGGTTATCGGTGACATTGACGCTGTCCACATGGCCCTTGAGGACCTTTCCTTTATTTATTATTGCCTCGGGATCGGCTCCTTTGGGGGGACCGCACTCGGCGGTAACGGCGAAATGTCCTCCCATAAGAACCTTTTTGAGCTGGCTTTCAGTTTTCACGTGTTCTGGTCCTCCCTATGGATTTTCCTCGGTCCCTTTCCCTGCTGTTTCGACCAATCCGCAGGGGGATGAACCTTTCGGAGGAGGTCAAGGCGGCCCATTTCATCGAGTCTCGTGATGATGAGCTGCCACGCGCATTCGGTATCAGGATCGACCTCGCAGCGATCGGTTTTCGACCCGCCGCAGGGACCGTTGAAAAGTCCTTTTGCGCAACGCGTGACGGGACATACGGCGGCAAAGAAGCCGAGCTTACAGTCGCCGCAGGCCCGGCAATTTTCCACCCATTCACCGGCTTCCCTGGTTTCTCCGATAAAAGTGGTATTGAGGGCGGGGACGATATGCACCTTGGGGAAAACCCGGGCAACCGCCTGCACGCCCGCGCCGCACCCTAAGGAGAGGACGGCATCGAACTGATCGATCACCTCGGTCAGCTGATCTATAAATTCATAGACACACTGACGGTCGAGGGTCATCTCTTTCACTTCGATCTCGCGGCCTGATGCCTTGGCGTCCATGCGAAGCGCCGAAGCAAGCAGCCCCGTCTCTTTCTCTCCTCCCGCTGCGCATTCGGCCACGCAGCTTCCGCACCCGACCACCAGGATCTTCTTGTAAGGCGCGATCATCTCCTTGATCTCTGTTAAAGGCTTTCTTTCGGCTGTTATCATGCTCTTACTCCTTCGTAATTAGCCACTTTTTCCTCCAAAATCTATTTTCCCCTCACAGGAGAAGGCCCGACGCACGCTTCCCGGGCGAGAAATGCTTTGGCGAGGGCGTCTACCGTGGTCGGTGAGTCCGCCGTAGTTACGACCAGCTCGAGGCGCTGCCGCTCAAGCCCGATCTCCTCGATAAGACCCTGGGTATAGGCGAGGCGCTTGGCAGCGCGGGTATTACCTTCACGATAACGACAGGCCCCTTCCGGGCATGTGACAAGGTAGACCATGTCCGCCCCCGCCTCCAGGGCCCTCATAAGGTGAAGCGGGTCGATCCGGCCGCTGCAGGGCAGGGGAAAAAATTTTATCCCCCCTCCCAGCTCCTTTTCAAGACTTCGCCTGTGCGTGTCCTGCTCCGGGTCCAACTGCTGGCAGAAAAAGATGGAAATGTTAAGTCCGGCGCTCTTTTGATCCATAAATCGTCCCTTCTTAATTTTTCGTCCTTGATGAAAAAAGGCGTCCCTTCCCGGACGCCTTCGTCTCTTCTGATCATGCACCCCGTTGTGCCGAATCGGCTATTATTGTAACAGCATATTATGACCTATGTCAATGATTTCGTTAACCATAAAAGTCCCCCGGTTGTTTGCCCCGCGTCAGGGCCGGCGTGGGGTATTTTTTTAACCGGCGAAGGACTCTTGTTTCTTCCCCAACTCATCCTCCGTAAATATGTCCATGATATTTCTCTTCCTCAGCGAGGACTCGATAAGGTCCTTAAAATTGGAGAGAAATTTACGGGCCTGGGCCTCGAATTCCCCATACCCCATGGCCCCGTCGCTCAGAATTTGTTGCCCCATGACCTTATCGGGCTCGTCCTTCAGCCATTCCTCGATCATCGCAGCGGTGACTTCAAGGTGGAACTGGAGGCCGTAGGCGTTCCGGCCGACCCTGAATGCCTGATTTCTGCAGATTCTTCCGTGGACCAGCAGAGTTCCTCCGTGGGGTATCTCGAAGGTGTCCTCGTGCCATTGAAACACATTCAGTGTGCGGGACAGCCCCTTGAACAGCTCGTCCTCCGTGCCCTCTTCGGTAAGGGAAAGCCTGTACCAGCCGATCTCCTTATGATTCGCCTTCCTCACTCTCGCCCCGCATGTCTTCGCGAGCAGCTGAGCTCCCAGACAGATGCCCAGAAGAGGGATTTCCGCGATAAGGCACTTCCGGATCACACGTTCTTCTTTCTCAAGAAAGGGATAAGGCGATGTTTCGTAGACATTCATGGGACCGCCCATGACAAAAACCGCCCCATATTCGTCGATCGAGTCCGGCAGCTCCTCCCCCTTCCCCAACTCGACAACGGCCACATCCCAGCCGTCCTCTCTGAAGAAGTCCTCAATAAGACCTCCCCCTTCTTTTTCTATGTGCTTGGTGATAAGTATCTTCCTCTTCATCTTCAACCTCCTTTGCCGCCCCATGTCCCTTAAAGGGACTATTTGTGCATCTATCGGGGATGACGCCCCGTGCCGAACATGTCCACCGGACTTCGGTTCAAAGCCCGGAACGGAAATAGCGGACCCACTCGTCGTTACTTATTTCCGCTCCTATATTCTTACAAGTTATGTGACCTTTGGACGTGGTAACCGCGCGGTCCCCACGTCGGCCCATGGCCGGTCGACCGGAAAGAAAGCCTTGACCGACCTCTCTTCGGAGGATTATGCTTTGGTATGATCGGAAACGGGAAAACATCGACCATCGACCACTCATCAATATCCTCCGCAGAAGGATGGACAATCCTGAAACAGGGCAATATTCTGTAAAGAGGAGAGACTATGACCCTAAAAATATGTGTCAGAACACTCGTGTGGCTCCTTGTGCTACTCATCGCGGTTCCCCAGGGGGTATTCTCTCAGCCTTCCGAGATTCCTCCTCCCCCACAGGGAGAAACATCTCCCCCGCCGCTTTTCAGGCAGGAAGAGCTCGATCAGATGCTCGCACCGATCGCACTCTATCCCGATTCGCTCCTCGTCCAGGTGTTTATGGCCGCTACCTATCCCATCGAGATTGTGGAGGCGAACCGCTGGCTCGGCGCCAACAGGCAGCTTCAGGGAGACGCCTTTGCAACCGCCCTGGACCAGCAGCCGTGGGACCCCAGCGTAAAGTCGCTGGCGAATTTCCCCTCCGTCCTGGCCATGATGGACCAGAGGCTGGACTGGACCCAAAGACTTGGTGATGCATTCCTGAGCCAGAAGGACCAGGTCATGGATACGGTGCAAAAACTAAGGGCCGCGGCGCAGGCACAGGGTACGCTCACCAACACGGCCCAACAGAGGGTGATCACCGAGGGGCCGGCCATCGTGATTGAACCCGTAGAGCCCCAGGTGGTGTACGTGCCTGTCTATGACCCCATGGTCGTCTACGGTCCGTGGTGGTATCCGGACTATCCCCCTTACCCGTACTACCCTGTCGGGGCCGTGATAGTGGGCGGTATCATCTCTTTCGGCATAGGGGTCGCCCTGGGGGCTGCCTGGGGATGGGCCTGGGGAGGCTTCGGATGGCGGCACCATCACGTTGGCCTGAACGTATATCAGAACGTGGGATTTAATCATCGCATAAACCGCAATGTCTACGTCAATCGCTATGGAGGCGGAGGACGTGGCGCGTGGCACCACGACGCGGTTCACAGGCGCGGAGTCGCATACAGAGACATGGGGACCGCTCAAAGATACGGTCAGGGACCGAGAGGCGTGCCGGGACATACCGCAGACTTCAGAGGACGTCCGTCCGCGCCGGGCAGACCCGGCGCTCCGGGTGTGAGCGGCCGTAACGCGCAGATCCAGAGTGAGCGGGGCCGTCAGAGCCGGGAAGCAGTGACTTCGCCGAGAACGGGCATGAGCCCCGGTCGTCCCTCGGGAACGGGACGGATGGGCCAACCCGGTCAGCCCGGCATGAGCCGTCCGCCGGCCGGTGCGGCAAGACCCGGAGGCCCGGGCATGAGCCGTCCGCCCGGCATGGGCGGAGGTGGCGGAGGTGCCGTCGGTCGTCCTCCAGGCGGAGGAGGAGGCGGCATGGGTCGTGCCCCCGGAGGCGGCGGAGGCGGCGGAAGACCCGCGGGTAGCGGAGGATCACCTGCCGGAGGCGGTGGAGGTCACAGCGGCGGAGGTCACGTCGGCGGCGGAGGCGGCGGGGGACACCGCTAAAAGATATTCAAAAGATTGGTCTCAAATAACGGTAGGAGGAATTGCCATATGATTCGTACGGTTCGACATGGAAATCGGGGACTCGCGCTCCTTGTCAGTTTCGCTTTTCTCTTCTCTTTTATCCTGGCCTTTTCCCTTCTTCATACTTCGGCCGCTTATGGGAAGGAAACAAAACAGAGACATTTCTCCTCTCCCGAGGAGGCGGTCAAGGCGATGGTGGAAGCCCTGAAGGCCCATGACCGGAAAACCCTTGTCGCCATATACGGCCGGGGAAATGCCGATCTCATCAATTCAGGCGACGAGGTGGACGACCGGCTCCAGCGCGAGCGGTTCCTGAAGGGATACGATGAAAAAAACCGTATAGAAAAAGTGGGCGACCGAAAGGCCCTGCTTTACGTAGGGAGTGAAGATTGGCCTTTCGCCATCCCCGTGGTGAAGAGAGGTAATTCATGGGTCTTCGACACCAGGGCCGGCCGCCGGGAGATGATCGACAGGAGGATAGGCCGCAACGAGCTTAACGTGATCCAGGTGTGCCTCGCCTACGTGGATGCCCAGAGGGAATTTGCCCTCAGGGACCTCGACCGGGACGGGCTTTTTGAATACGCCCAAAAGTTCCTGAGCGATCCGGGAAAAAAGGACGGACTCTACTGGGATGCAAAGGAAGGCGAAGAACCGAGCCCCCTCGGCCCCCTTATGGCAGCCGCGAGGGCCGAAGGCTACTCATCCCCGAAGCCGGGAGAGAAGAGCGTGCCCTACCACGGCTACTATTACAAAATACTGTTCGCCCAGGGGAAGAACGCATCGGGAGGGACCTTCAGTTACATACTCGATGGTAATATGCTCGGTGGATTTGCCATGGTGGCATATCCGGCAAGGTATGGCTCCTCGGGGATCATGACCTTTATGGTCAACCAGAATGGAGTGGTCTATCAGAAAAATCTCGGGAAAAATACGGGAAAGATCGCCACGAAGATCGAGAAATTCGACCCCGATAAGACGTGGCAGAAGATCGAATAAAGATTTAATTCTATAAGGGCGCGGGGGTGGTCTCCCGCGCCCTTTTTATTCCACCACGCAGACGGCGAGCCCGTGCGCCCTGTTGAGCAGGGCCGTCACTACGCTGCCCGCAAAGCCCCGCGCCTTGTGTGTCGCGGGTCGCCGCCCGATTACGACAGTCCCGTATCCCCCTGCCGTCGCCACTTCAAGAACAGCCTCGGCTACGTCCGTCACATCGCTCACCATTTTGGCTTCGACCTGCTCGTTGCCGATACCGTTTTCATTGAATATCCCGCGGGCCTTCCCGAAAAGGGGCAAAAGCACCGCTTTCTGATTTGCGAACCAGCGGTCGACTACCCTTTGTCTCTCTTCTTTCTCTGCCGTGCTCAATATATGCCCGTCATCCCAGAATTCCGGGGGTATATTGGGGAGCACGTAAAGGAGCGTTATTTTGACGTCTTTGAGCGCGAACCGGGTTGCCGCGTATGTCACCGCTCTGAGAGCGTGTTCCGAGCCGTCAAAGGCGATGAGGATATCTTTCTGGCCCATCTATTCCTCCGTAATCATGGATAATGAAAAGAATGTAATCAGTCCGGGGACGTTTCACAACCACCCTTACCGGGGTTCATGGCATCCTTTCCTGAAATGATTTGCTGCGGCCCCGAGAAACCGCCGTTAATGGGAACAAAAGGCCGCCCGATAAGGCGGGGGTTCATGAATCTCTTCCTTATCGGGCGGCCGTGGTGACTATTCTACTCTGCCCCTCAAGGGGCTTTGCGGCTATTACAGTTTAAACAGGAGGTCGGCGTAGGTCGGTACCGGCCACATGTCCTTCGGCACCATCAGCTCCATGGCATCCACGTCTGCCCTGAGGGTCTGCATGGCGGGGAATACCTTGTCGCGGTAAGCCTCGCCCTGCTTTGCCACGTCCCCGGTTGCCTGAGCCTTGGCGACGGCGCCTTCGAGCTTCGCCATGTTCTTGTAGGCCGATGAGAGCACGCCGTTGAGCTTCTTCAATATATCCGCCTGCACGGACGCGCTGACCGCCAGACTCTTGAAAGTGGCGATGGAATCTGCCAGAAAGGTGGCATATTCGAGGCCTGAGGGCAGGAACTGCCGCTTCGTCATGTCGATTGCCACCATGGCCTCGATATTGATCTGTTTTGAATAGGCATCCACATACACATCATAACGGGAATGGAGTTCCTTCGGGATAAAGACCTCATATTTTTCGAAAAGTTTAAGTGCCTTGGTGGTGACGAAGGCCTTGAGGGCATCCACGGAATTCCTCACATTGGGAAGCCCCCTCTTCTCGGCTTCGACTACCCAGGCGTCGGAATAGTTGTTGCCGTTGAAGATGATGCGGTTATGTTTCTTATAGATATCCCTGATGATAGCCGCTGCCTCGGCATTCTTGTCTTTTGCTTTTTCGAGGCGGGTGGCGATTTCATCGAAGGCCTCTGCCGCGATCGTGTTGAGCGCCACATTCGATCCCGCGACCGACTGGGCCGAGCCGACCATCCTGAATTCGAATTTATTACCTGTAAAGGCGAAAGGAGAGGTCCTGTTCCGGTCCGTATTGTCCTTGGGGATGGGGGGCAGCGTATCCACGCCCACCTTTACGAACTGGGCGTCTTTCGTGGTGATCTTTTCGCCTTTTGCGATTTTTTCCAGGATTCCCGTCAGCTCCTCGCCCATAAAAATGGAGATAATGGCGGGAGGCGCCTCATTTGCGCCGAGACGGTGATCGTTGCCCGCGGTTGCGCAGGTCGCCCTCAGGATGTCCGCGTGGAGATCGACGGCTTTGATGAGGCCGCTCACGAAAAGAAGGAACTGGACGTTCTCGCCGGGAGTGTTGCCGGGCTCGAGAAGATTGAGGCCGTCGTCGGTGGAAAGAGACCAGTTGTTATGCTTACCGGAGCCGTTAATGCCTGCATACGGTTTTTCATGGAGAAGGCACACGAGGTCATGGCGCAGCGCCACTTTCTGCATGGTCTCCATCACGAGCTGGTTGTGGTCCGTCGCAATGTTGGTGGTGCCGAAAATAGGGGCCATCTCATACTGGGCAGGGGCCACTTCGTTATGCTGGGTCTTCGAAGTAATACCCATCTTCCACAACTCCATATTGAGGTCGTTCATATAATCGGAGACCCTGTCCTTGATGGAGCCGAAATACTGGTCCTCGAGCTCCTGACCCTTAGGGGCGGGAGCGCCGAAGATGGTCCTTCCCGCAAGCATGAGATCGAGCCTGTCGAGGTAGAACTTCTTATCGACCAGAAAATATTCCTGCTCCGGGCCTACGGTAGCGGTGACCTTGGCGGAGGCCTTATTTCCGAGTGCCCTGAGAACGCGCAATGCCTGCTTGGAGACCGCCGTCATGGACCTCAGCAGAGGAGTCTTCTTGTCGAGGGCTTCGCCGTTATAAGAATAGAAGGCGGTGGGGATGGTGAAGGTCACATTGCCCGCTTCATCGGTCTTGAGAAATGCCGGCGACGTGCAGTCCCATGCGGTATATCCCCTGGCCTCGAAGGTGGCTCGCAGGCCGCCGCTCGGGAAGGAAGAGGCATCCGGCTCGCCCTGGATGAGCTGTTTTCCGGAAAACTCGAGGATTACACTGCCGTCCGGGGCAGGAGATATGAAAGAATCATGCTTTTCAGCAGTAATCCCTGTGAGGGGTTGGAACCAATGGGTGTAATGGGTGGCCCCCTTCTCGATAGCCCAATCTTTCATCGCATTCGCCACGACATCGGCGACTTCAGGCCTAAGAGGTATGTCCTTGTCGATCGTCTCTTTCAGCGCCTTATATATCTGCTTGGGCAGCCGCTCTTTCATCACCTTGTCATTAAATACATTAGAACCGAAGACTTCTGTAAGCTCCATACTTTCCTCCATGTGTGGAATATGTACCCCTATATCTTACCTCTCCCTTGAATGGGAAAGGATACAATACGGAACATTGATTCCTTTTTCGCGTACCCGGGACCATCCCTGAAAACCGAGGGACTGATGCCGGACCGCAAGGTCTTTCCTTTCAAGGCTTGGGGAACAAAAATCTTATCCTCTTTCACCTCGATAAAAATTAATTCGTACGAGTCATAAGACGTTGACTGCTTTGAACGGCGTCGTTCGATCTGCCTGAACAACCCTCTAAGGCCGGCGAGGGTCATGACGTTCACGCACTTCTTTGTGCGGGTTATGGTAAGTACCATACTACAAGTAAAAAAATCTTTCAATACGTTAACCGCCTTCCATTAACCAGTATATAGTCTATAGTCGAAACAAAGGTGTCTGTCGGGCGCTTTCCGCCACGTGGCCACTTCCATGAGTCAGTATGTCTTTTACTAACGACTATATACTATATACTAACGACTGCTTCTACCCGATTGCCTTCCGACCCCTTTCTTCCGTTCGGATCCGGACGCATTCGGCGAGTTCGAGGACGAATATCTTGCCGTCTCCCACTTCGCCCGTTTGTGCGCCTTTTACAATCGCTTCGATGGTAGTCTCCATGTAATCCTCGTTTACCGCGATCTCGAGACGGATTTTCCGGAGGAGGTTCCCCATCTCCCTTGCCCCTCTGTAAATTTCAGTCACACCCATCTGCCGACCATGACCCAGAACCTCGCTCACGGTCATGAGGTTTATATCCCGCTTATAAAGCTCCTGTTTTACCGCTTCAAGCCTGTCCGGTTTTATTATGGCAATGATCAGTTTCATTATTTTCCTCCTTGCACAATTTAATGGGGCTCGCGTCCACAATTATTGGGGCTCACGTCGCACTATCAATGGGGCTTGCGTCGCCCCCTCCACGGGCCAAGCCCGTGGAGCCTCCCCTTCTCGCTCGCTGTGCGAGCTACGGCACGTGGGACAAAATGTCTCTTCAGTCCTTTCACTCAACATTTCACACGCATCCTCGTTTTCCGATTACACGTTTTCCGATTTTCGCTTTTAACGCATTACACGCATCTCGTTTTCCCATTACACCTTTTCCGATTTCCTCTTTACACGCTTTACACGCTTCACCCACATCACCCGCCTTAACGCCTTACTCGAGCACTGTATAGGCATTCTCATGGTGCTGGGTGAGGTCGAGGCCTATTATTTCGTCTCTCTCGCCCACTCTTACCTTTAAGAACAGGTCGATTACTTTAAGTATAATGTAACTTCCGATAAAACTGTATCCCATGGTCACTGCCACGGCTATGAGCTGGATGAGAAGCTGCTTCGGGTTTCCGTAGAGCAGCCCGTCCGCTCCCGCGGGGTTGACCGCTTTCGAGGCGAAAATGCCTACCGCGAGAGTGCCGAGGATGCCGCCTACTCCATGGACGCCGAAGGCGTCAAGAGAATCGTCATATCCGAACTTCGGCTTTACGAGGGCCACGCAGACATAACAGACCACGCTCGCGGCGAATCCGATAAGCGCCGCCGCGGCGATTGTCACGAATCCCGATGCGGGTGTAATGGTGGCGAGTCCCGCGATCGATCCGGTGACCGTGCCGAATATGGTCGGCTTTTCGTTGAATACCCATTCGAGGCATGCCCAGGTGATCCCCGCGATTGCCGCGGCCGTGTGGGTCACGACAAGGGTGTGGACCGCAAGCCCGTTCGCGCCGAGGGCGCTTCCCGCGTTGAACCCGAACCAGCCGAACCAGAGGAGCGCGGTGCCGAGGACGGTAAAGGGCAGGTTATGGGGCGGGACCGGTCTGTTCATATACCCGTCCCGTTTTCCTATTACGAGGGCAGCCACCAGGGCCGCCATGCCCGCGTTGATATGCACCACCGTTCCACCCGCGAAATCGAGGGCGCCCATCTCCCTGAGCCATCCCCCCACGCCCCACATCCAATGGCAGATTGGGTCGTAGATAAAGGTCGCCCAGAGGATGCTGAAGATCACGAAGGCCGCGAACCTCATCCTCTCCGCAAAGGCGCCGATGATAAGGGCCGGTGTGATTATGGCAAACATGGCCTGAAACATCATGAAGGCTTCGTGGGGAATGGTGGGGGCATACTCTTTAAACGGCATGGAGCCGACCCCGCTCAGACCCATCCACTGAAGGCCGCCCCAGAAACCTTTCGCGGGCGCAAAGGAGAGACTGTACCCGAAGAGGATCCACTGCGCCGTAATCAGGCCCAGGGCAATAAAGCATTGCATCAGGACCCCGAGCACGTTCTTGCGCCGCACCATACCCCCATAAAAAAATGCGAGCCCAGGCGTCATGAGCATCACCAGAGCTATGGATACGAGCATCCAGGCAGTATCCCCCGTATCGATAGGGGATGACGCCGCACCCGCCGCCACTGTCTGCATAGGGGGCACTACTTCCGAATTCTGAGCGAGCGAGACCCCTGCGATCAGGAGACCCATCACCAGCACCAACACAAATACGACCTTCCTCACCAAGTCACCTCCGGGTAATTTTGTGGAGGATAAAAGTGTGGTCCCCTCGCCTCTACGGCACAGGATCGCCTCATGATGAGCGGCACACCCTTATCTCCGGGGCTGAATGTTCAGCCCCCCAGTCTATAATCTCTTTGACTGATTTGAACTACGCTGTTGAGTTTCCCTCGGGGTCGATGAGGGTAAGTTACGGTCGCCACGTCTGCGTGAGACCTTGGTAGGTACGAGTAACAATTATCGCTTTTTGTTAACCCAAAAAGTGATAATTAGTCTCTAGTATCTAGTATCTAGTCGTTAGTGAACAGAAATGGCTGCCGGACGCTTTTCAGCGCCGGCAGCCATCCTCATTGAGTTCACTACGGCTTTTCTCTTTTACTAGCGACTAGAGACTAGCGACTAGCGACTGCTTCATCCTATCGCCTTTCCTCCCCGCTCCTGGGTTCGGATTCGGACGCAGTCGGCGAGGTCGAGGACGAAGATTTTGCCGTCTCCTACCTCTCCGGTTTGGGCTCCTTTTACGATGGCCGCGATCGTGGGCTCCAGGAAGTTGTCGTTCACGGCAATTTCGAGACGGATCTTCCTGAGGAGGTTGCCCATTTCCCGGGCGCCCCTGTAGACTTCGGTCACCCCCATCTGCCTGCCGTGGCCGAGTACTTCGTTTACGGTGATGAGGTTTATATCAGCCTTGTATAATTCCTGTTTTACCGCTTCCAGCCTATCCGGTTTTATAATGGCTATGATAAGTTTCATTATTTTCCTCCTTTTGCAGTCAATTATTGGGGCTCGCGTCGCCCCCCGCTTAAAGCGCCTACTGTTGGTCCACGGGCCAAGCCCGTGGAGCCTCCCCTTCTCGCTCGCCGTGCGAGCTACAACTTCAAAGGGCTTTTAGGTTTTTTCGCATTTCCCCGTTTTCCGATTACACGTTTTCCGATTTCTCTTCTAACGCCTTCCCGTTTTACACGCATCACACGTTACTCCAACACCGTATACGCATTCTCGTGGTGCTGGCTCAGGTCGAGGCCCAGGGTTTCGTCTTTTTCCGTTACCCTCACTTTCATGACCATGTCGACTACTTTATAAATGAGGTAGCTCACGACGAAGCTGTATGCCACGGTCACGAGGACCGCCACGAGCTGGACCACGAATTGCTTCGGGTTACCGAAGAAGAGGCCGTTCGCTCCATCCGGGTTTATGGCCTTGGAGGCAAAGAGTCCCGTGGCGAGGGCTCCCCATATCCCGCCCACGCAGTGGACGCCGAAGACGTCGAGGGCGTCGTCGTACCCGAATTTCGGTTTGATCCAGGCTACGGCGAAGAAACAGAAGATGCTCACCAGTGCGCCGATCATGAGTGCCGAAAGGGCGCTCACGTATCCTGCCGCGGGAGTGATCGCCACAAGACCCGCCACCGCGCCGGTAGCAGTGCCGAGCATGGTAGGCTTTTCATTGAAGATCCAGTCTATAATCGCCCATGTGAGGCCTGCTGCCGCTGCCGCCGTATTGGTGACGACGAATGCGTTTACCGAGAGTCCGTTGGCCGCCAGGGCGCTTCCCGCGTTAAAGCCGAACCAGCCGAACCAGAGTAGCGCGGTGCCGAGGACGGTAAAGGGGAGGTTATGGGGCAAAATCGCCTTGTGGTTCGAGCCTTTCCTTTTTTTGATGAAGATGGCGGTCATGAGGGCCGCGATACCTGCGTTGATATGGACTACCGTGCCGCCTGCAAAGTCGAGGGCGCCCATCTCCCTGAGCCAGCCTCCCACGCCCCAGACCCAATGGCAGACAGGGTCATAGACGAAGGTGGCCCAGAGGATCATGATGACCACGAAGGCGGAGAACTTCATTCTCTCGGCAAAGGCGCCGATGATAAGGGCAGGGGTGATTATGGCGAACATGGCCTGAAAGATCATGAATGCCTGGTGAGGGATAGTGGCCGCATAATCCTTATACGGCTCGAGCCCCACCCCCGAGAGCCCGGCCCAGGCAAAACCTCCCCAGAAACCCTTTTCAGGGCCGAAGGCGAGGCTATAGCCATAGAGTACCCACTGGACGCTCACGATACAGAGGAGGATCATACACTGCATGAGGATACCGAGTACATTCTTTCGACCCACCATTCCTCCGTAAAAGAATGCGAGACCCGGGGTCATGAGCATGACGAGGGCGGAGCATATGAGCACCCATGCCGTGTCGCCCGAGTCGATTTTCAGCGCCGCCGGAGCGGGCGCTGTTGCCTGGGGCGCGGGAGCCGCTGCCCCTGCCTGTACCGCCGGGATCTGGGGCGCCGACCGTTCTTCCGCACTGAGAATCCCCGCACATCCGATACACAAAAGAACCAAGAGAAGAGCAGTAAGTCGTTTCATTGAATACCTCCTGTTTTTAAATAAAAAGAAGGCGTCTTTTCACCAACTCTGGATAAAGACGCCTCCGTCTCGACATCACAAAAAAAGCGCTCGAGTACCGCACGCGGGTACCGGAACGCCGTTGTTGCATGCACATCAGTGTGCCCTCTACTGCCTTACCTGTGTACAAGTAAAAGAAAGACCTTCCTGGTAACCCGTATATTTTCCGGGGCAAAAGAGGTGCTCCTCCCGCCCTTTCGCGGCTCCGGTGCTTAAAGGGATAGAGCGCCCGATGAGAAGGCCTGATTTTCGAATGCCAAAAGTATTAAGTATTAGCACCGCGCCGCGATAAACTCATAACAGGGAAAGCACTCGGAGCTATCGTCAGGGTGAGAGGAAACGACAATTGGGATGAAAACTGAAGACCGACGCATCATATTCATGCTTGACGAAGATAATGTAATCTGCGAGGTATCACTCGACGTGTATGAGCCGGGGGATATAAAGGAGACAAAAGAGCGGCTCGCTCAAGAGATGAACTGCACCCCTCAGGAGATTCAGATCAGGATAATGGGCGTGAAGGGAGGAAAAGCGAGCAAAGGCTCAGCCCTCCATTACCAGCTCCTCGATATCAATACTATCAGAAACTACAATAAATAACGGGAGTTTTGCATTCCCCCCGCTATAATTCACGCTAATCCCCATGTCGATAGATCGCGGTTGACCGTCAGGAGCGCAATGCTTAAGATACTATACTGATAATATACAGGCTTCGCGTCCCTTAAGGGCAACCAAGGCAGCACCCCGGAGGCTCCATGACTGGCTTTACACGAAAAGCAGGTATTCTTTTTTGCATTTTTTCGGCACTCCTCTTGATTCTGTGTGCAGCCCCCCGGGCGGATTCCGCCGGTCCGTTGATAAAAACAGCGAAACCGGCGCCTCCAAACAACTCTTTCCCCCTTTTTAAGCTTCCCGTGCCTTTGAACGAGCAGGAAAGAAGCTATCTCGGCCTCTCCGGCTCAGGGCAGTTCCGGGTGGGGCACATTAAACCGGGTATAGTGATCATCGAGGTTTTCAGCTTCTACTGCCCCTTTTGCCAGCAAGCGGCACCGGGGGTGGAGCAGGTATACCGGAAGATAGAGGCAAGGCCGGACCTGAAGGCGAGGGTTACCATGATCGGCATCGGCATGGGCGACGGCGCGTATGAAGTCAGGACCTTCAAAGAAAAGTTCCGTGTCCCCTTCCCCCTCTTTTCCGATGAGGATATGGGTATTGCAAGGCTTCTGAAGGTGAAGGGCACACCCACTTTTATCGGAGTGAAGGTCGACGGCAAAGGCTCCGAGGAGATCTTCTATTTCGAAGCAGGGGCGTTTGACAGCCCGGCCCGTTTCCTGGCGGATATTATCGAGGCATCCGATCTCAAAGGAGGGCAAAAATGAGAGAGACCCGATTCATCGCCTTCTTCCTGGGCGTGGCTTTTCTCGTATTGCCCCTGGTCGCCACGGCGGGCAGCCAGTGCATGGACCTCAATGATTACGTCTATGATCTGGGTACGCAAAAACCAAAAGAGAGCACCCCTGTCCTGAAGGTGGGCCAGGAGGCCCCTGAATTCATCCTCCCCGCCGTGGGCGGAGGCACTATCTCTCTGCTCCAGTACAAGGGAAAGAAAAACGTGGTCATCTCCTTCGTCCCGGCGGCCTGGACCCCCGTCTGCTCCGCCCAGTGGCCCGGATACAACCTCATGGAGGATGTGTTCGATAAGAACGAGGCCACTTTAATCGGCATTACGGTAGATAACATCCCCACCCTCTATGCCTGGACAAAACTGATGTCCAAAGAGGGGAGACTATGGTTCCCGGTACTCTCCGACTTCTACCCTCATGGTCAGGTGGCGCTGAAATACGGCGTCCTCCGGGACAACGGCACCAGCGAGCGTGCCATATTCATAATAGACAAGAAAGGCATCATCCGCTATATCGATATCCACAACATAAACAAGAGACCACCCTTGGAAGACCTGATCGAGGCGCTGGAAAAGGTGCACAAGGGCGCTCGCTAAGAACAGCCGATGCCATTGACTTTACCTCCCCCCATCTGGTACTGATCTTAAATGTTCCACCACCTCAGCTTCTCCGGCGACCTGGCCACTACCGCCATGGGGATCATGCCCCATGAGGATCCGGAAGAGGCGCTCAGGCTCGCCTTCACCATGGATATCCCTTTCTGGCCCCAGCTTCCCCGGGTGTCCTTTCGCGAGGATATGTACGTGCAGGCCCTGGAGGGCTTTCCGGGACTTGTGATGGATGAGGCCGCGGGCCGGCTTTATGTGGACGGGGACGCTTTTATTGACGCCATACCGGAATATCTGGAAAAGGAGGACGACCCGGAGTTCCTTGCCCTGTCCGACCCGTACTCCCTTGTCTACAGGAAATTTCTCGAGACCGATCTGTCCTCATATCGCTCCATTCGGGGTCAGATTATAAGCCCCGTAAGCCTCGCATTGAAAATCACGGACCAGAAGGGCATGCCCATCGTCTATAACGATGAGATGCGCGGCGTCGCCTTTTCCTTTATCAGGAACAAGGCGAACGTGCAGTACAGGGAGTTGGCGGGGAAAAACCCCCATGCCTTCGTCTGGATCGACGATCCCGGGCTCGAATTCATATTCAGCG
Organism: Syntrophorhabdaceae bacterium; assembly: GCA_036504895.1. Taxonomy (NCBI): domain Bacteria; kingdom Pseudomonadati; phylum Thermodesulfobacteriota; class Syntrophorhabdia; order Syntrophorhabdales; family Syntrophorhabdaceae; species Syntrophorhabdaceae bacterium. The sequence continues at coordinate 3,646 of DASXUJ010000085.1, read as the reverse complement.
CTATGTGTGGATACGATAATCTCAAAGCGCGCCGGGAGCTGACGGAATTCTTCGACGCCATCGAAGGGCCGCGGGGACTCCACCTTTGCGGCCGGCCCGATTGGGACTTTCTCCTTGCCCTCAACATAGAGGTCCTCTCTTTCAATGCCTATGCCTTCGGAGACGTGTTCGTGACCTATGACCGGGTAATTGATTTCATGAAGAGAGGAGGCATCATAAGCTGGGGCATCGTGCCCACCTGGCACGAAGAGCTATGTCTGGAAAGCGTGGACAGCCTGGCAGAAAGGCTTCGAAAAATGTGGCTCCTTCTGGAGGAAAAAGGCCTCGACAGGGCAACGATCGAAGGCCAATCGATCCTCGCCCCCGCCACCTGCAACCTCCTCAACGCGGATAAGAGCACGACCGTGGAAAATGCCTTTAAACTGCTCACGGAACTGTCGCGACGTCTGAAAGAAAAATAGGGTTTCTTTTCATAACCTTCACCCCTTTCCCCCGTATTGGTTTGACTTTATGCCCCCTGATCTGTTAATGATTCTATATGGTTTACCAGTGAGAATCGAGGGGCCCGACAGGCCCCGCCGGGGGTTATAAAATCGAGGGGCAGTCCGGAAGAAAAGGTGATGGAAAAGAAGACCACGATCCATATCGTCTGCAAGCGGCGTAACGAAGATGCGATAAAAATGGCCTCCGAGATTATCGGGACCTTTGGCACGGAGAACGACATCGTCCTTGACGAAGAATCCGCCCGGGCCATCGGTTATGACAAACAGATCGAGCGGGAGCATGTCGGCGAAGGGGCATCCTATATAATGGTCCTGGGGGGAGACGGCACCCTCCTCTCCGTGTCGCGCAGCCTCAAGGGAAAGAACGTCCCCATCCTCGGCGTGAATCTCGGAAGCCTCGGGTATCTCACGGAGATACGCTCCGACGAGCTGCCCTTCATGATCGCGCGTGTCGCGAAAGGCGAATATAAAATGTCGAGAAGGATCATGCTCGACGTGAGCGTCAGGCGGGGGGGCAACGAGGTTTTCGAGCTGTCCGTGCTCAATGACGCGGTCATCACCAAGGATGCCATTGCCCGAATTATCGATATAGAGACCTATGTGGACGGCGAGTACCTCACCACCTATAAGGCGGACGGCCTCATCCTCTCCACGGCCACCGGCTCGACGGGTTATTCCCTGGCAGCGGGAGGACCCATACTCTACCCGTCTCTGGAGAATATCATTATCACCCCCATATCGCCCCATATGCTCACGAACCGGCCCATTATTTTGCCTAAGGATGTGGTGATCAAGGCCGCGCTGAAATCGAAGGACGAGCGGGTAGTGCTCACTCTCGACGGCCAGATCGGATTCCCCCTCGAATATGGGGATGATGTGATCATCAAGGAATCGCGCCATTCGGTAAAGCTCATAAAATCCTCTTCAAAGGGTTATTTCGAGATCCTGAGAACGAAGCTCAAGTGGGGGGAAAGGTAGAGAATGCTCACTTACCTCCGGGTAAAGGACTTTGCGATCATCGATGAGCTGGGCATAGAATTCGGAGAAGGGCTTAATGTAATCACCGGCGAGACCGGGGCGGGAAAATCGATCATCATAAACGCCCTCTCTACCCTCACCAATCCCAAAAACCCCTCCGATATGGTAAGGAGCAACACCGCCCAGGCCGAAGTCTCGGCCCATTTTTTCGCAGGCAGGGAAGAATATATCGTCAAGAGGATCATCAGCCGGGCCGGCAGGTCCAGGGGTTTTCTCAACGACGAGCCCGTCACCCTGGGCAGGCTCGAGGAGATGGCCGGACGGCTCGTCAATATCTACGGCCAGAATGAATTTCAGCACCTCCTCGATAAGGAGAGCTATATCGCCATTATCGACACCATGCTCGGCCTCACGTCCGAGCGGGAAAGGCTTTCGGAAAAAGTGACTCTCCTGAAGCGCCTCAAGGCCGAGCTCGAGGTGAAGAAAGGAGAAAGGTCGGGGCGGGAGAAGGAGATATACCTTCTTGAATTCCAGATCGATGAGATTGAAAAAGCGGGGATACGAGAAGGCGAGGAGGAGGAGATCCGGGAGCGCCTCAAACTCCTCAAGGATGGGGAAAAAATAACGAGCGCCCTCGAAACGATTTCCGATAATTTTTACGAAAGCGACCAATCGATACAGGTGACATTGAAGACTCTTATGGGGCTTCTCAAGCCTTTTTCCGCGATTGAGGACGTGAATAAGCTGAAGGACCGCATGGAGTCCCTCTCCTTCGAGGTGGAGGACATCATGTCTGACGTGAAGAGACTGGAGAAAACCGCGGCCTTCGACCCCAGGGAGCTCGAAACCCTGGAAGCACGGATTTCCCAGATATTCCAGTTAAAAAACAAATACGGAAAGACTTATGACGAGATAATGAGTTTCGAGGATTCGGCGCGTCGAAGGCTCGCCTACCTCTCCACCTTGTCGGAAAATATCGCCGACCTTAGCAAGGAGAAGGAACGGCTGGAAAAGGAAGTGACGGACCTTGCCCGTACCATCTCGGACAGGCGGGCCAGGGGAGTGCCGCCCATCGAGGAGGCGATTGTCCGCGAGCTGGGCCTCCTTTCCATTAAAGATGCCCTTTTCCGCATCGCCCTATCCGATAAAGGCAATATTGACGAGGAAGGTTCGGATGAGATAGAACTACTGATCAGCACCAACCCCGGCGAACCCTTGAAACCCTTACGAAGAGTCGCTTCAGGGGGAGAGCTTTCGCGGATCATGCTCGCCATGAAGAGGGTGATCGGCGGGGAAAAGGAGAAGGTGCTGATTTTCGATGAGGTGGATGCGGGAATCGGAGGCCGGGTGGCCGATATGGTCGGGAAACGGCTCCGGAGCCTCGCGAAAGAGCATCAGGTCATATGCATCACCCACCTTCCCCAGATCGCCGCCTATGGCGAGCACCATTACCTGGTGGAGAAAAGCCATCAGGGGAACGGCACCAAAACGGGTATCCGAAGGCTCTCGAAGGAAGAGAGGGTCCCGGAGATTGCACGCATGATGGGCGGGGCCAGCGTGACGGAGAAAGCCCTTCAAAGGGCGGAGGAGATGTTGTGCAATGCTGAGAAAGGCGTCGCTTAAAGATATAAAAAAGATCCATGCCCTTATAAACCGGTCCGCAACGACCGGAGAGATGCTGCCCAGGTCGCTCGGTGAGCTCTACGACAACATGAGGGATTATATTGTATATATTGAGGACGGGACCCTCCTCGGGACCTCCGCCCTCCATATCTGCTGGGAGGACCTGGCGGAGATCAGGTCGCTGTGCGTGGTCGAAGGCGCACGAATGAAAGGCATCGGGAGGAAGCTCGTGGAAGCCTGCATCGAAGAGGCAAAATCATTCTCTATAAAGAGGATCTTCCTTCTCACCTATCAGGAAGAATTCTTTAAGAGGTGCGGCTTTCATAGCGCCGATAAGAAAGAGCTCCCCCAGAAGATCTGGTCCGATTGCATCAGGTGTCCCAAATTTCCCGAGTGCGATGAGCTCGCCATGATCATGACTATCAAGGAAAGGTTGCCGTGAAATCCTCGCTCTCCTTTAGCCCGGGGAAAGAAAAGAGAAAGGCCTCACGAGCCGGTTATCGGGAAAGTCGATAACAAAGGGGTTTTTATGGAAATCGAAA
>DASXUJ010000084.1 GCA_036504895.1 Syntrophorhabdaceae bacterium | reverse complement strand
ATGTGGACTTCGAGGGAGTCGCGGAAAAGGCATCGGCCATTACCCCTGTTCCCGGCGGGGTAGGGCCCATGACCATCACCATGCTCATGCTCAATACCCTGAACGCGGCACAGCCTATATTATAAGCGAGGAGGAAGGATGGAGACGAAAGTAATAAGCCCTTCGGGAAAAGAGGTCATTATAGGAGACAACCTGCCCACAATCCTGATAGGGGAAAGAATAAACCCCTTCGGCAAGGGCCCCATAAAGGAAGGAATGCTCTCCGGTAATATGGAGCCTATACAGCGTGAAGCAGCCGCTCAGGTGGAGGCGGGGGCGGACATACTGATCCTCAGCGTGGCTGCTTTCGGGATCGATGAGAAGGTCATTCTCCCTATGGTTACTGAGGCGGTTATGAAGACAATCGATGTGCCCCTTTGTCTGGAGAGCAGGGATCCGGTCGCCCTGGAGGCGGCCTTGAAACTCGGGTGCGGCAAGCCGGTCATCAGCTCGGTGACGGGAGAAGAGGCCATGCTGGAGAAGATACTCCCTCTCGTCAGGAAGTACGACACGTCCCTCGTGATCCTCGCCTCCGATGAAGCGGGGATACCCAATAATGCGGCGAAGCGTCTCTCCGTGCTTACTCACATCGCGGAGAGGGCCCAGGAAGGGGGGATCGGACCGGAGAAGCTCCTTGCCGATTGCGTTGCGGAATCGAGCGCGGTCAATAATAACGCCGCCCTCATCACCATGCAGACCATGGAGATGGTGAAGAAAACCATGGGAATGAACCTCGTCCTCGGGGCGAGCAACGTCTCTTTCGGTCTGCCCAGGCGTCCGGTGATCAATGCCGTTTTCCTCTCCCTTGCGATCGAGAAAGGCCTTAACTGTGCGATCGTGAATGCCGCCACCATGAAGCCTTACATTATGGCAACAGACCTGCTCCTCGGACGGGACAATAGGGCTCGACGTTATACCATGTATTTCAGGAAAATGCAGAAGATGGCGGGATAAAGGGGCGGATCTGTGCGAGGCGGAACCGGCCCGCCCGGGCAGGTAGGCCGCCTGTCTTCCTTTCCCTTCTTGACTTCTCTACATAGTCATATAATATAATAAGTTCATGACGGCGCGACAATTGATAAAAATCGACAGGAAATCTTTCCGGCCGGCCTACATACAGCTCGTACAGATCCTGAGCGAGCAGATCGGCTCGGGGGATTTCCGTCCCGGCCAACGCCTGCCTTCGGAGTCGCAGCTCTGCGAGCGTTATGATGTAAGTCCCATGACCGTCAGGAGGGCAATCAACATTCTCGTAGACCAGGGACTGGTCACGACGGCGCAGGGCAAAGGCACTTTCGTAAAACCGATGGAATTGAGCACCGTCACTTTCGGACTCGATGAATTGCGGGATTTTTTTCGTAAGAACGAGCAGACGAAGGTGAAACTCCTGGAGGTGAGGATCGTCAAGGCCGACGCCAATGTGGCGGCGAAACTGAACCTGAGTCCGGGCGAGCGGACCATCCTCATCCGCCGGCTTATTATTAAAGACGACGAGCCTGTGTTCAGTCATCAGGAATATATTATCTACGATCCCACCCGGCCCGTGGTGGAGGCGGAAATGGAAGTGACCGCCCTTCACGGCCTGCTCACGGGAAGCGGCGAAACCAGTCTGAAAAGGGGCGAGCTCTCGATAGAGGCAACAGTGCTTGACGACGCCCAGGCCCGGCTCCTTAAGGCGCCCGTCATGCTTCCGTCATTCCGTCTGGAGCACACGTTTTACGATTTCGAAGACCGGCCGGTAAGCTGGGGAGTCTTCATCTGCCGGGGCGACCGGTTGCGGTTCGTCACCGTGGTGGGCATACCCCGGGCAGCCGATTTTCAGGGGAAGGAGCAAGGAAAACCATTATGAAAGCGACTGAGACCAAAAGACACCTCCCTTCCCTTCTCGCGGACCTGCAGGAGGAAGAGGTCCTGGTGGAGGTACGTCGCCGGCTTAAGGAAGGCGAGGACCCCCTCAACCTGGTCGAGGAGTTCCAGTTGGGAATGCGCCTCGTGGGTGAGCGTTACGAAAAAGGCATCTACTATATCTCCGCGTTGATTATGGCGGGAGAGATTATGCACGAGCTTGGCGATGTGATATTGCCTCTCCTCAAGAACAGCCTTTCCGGAGAGGAGACGGGGAGCATTCTCCTCGGCACTGTGGAGGGCGATATTCACTACATCGGGAAAGATATCGTGAAAGTGATGCTGCGGTGCTTCGGTTTTACCGTGCATGACCTCGGCGTAGATGTGCCGGCCGCTGAATTCCAGAAAAAGGCGCAGGAGCTGAAACCTGATATCGTGGGACTCTCATGCCTTCTCACTTCGAGCTTCGATACCATGGGGGCCACGATCGAGCTGCTTCGCCGGGGCTTCAGCGAAAACGGCTTTCGCCCGGAAATTATCATCGGCGGGATCGTTGACGAGCACGTCTGCCGCCATGTGGGGGCGGACGGGTGGGCGAATGATGCCATGAAGGGTGTCCGTCTGTGCCAGAGCCTGATACGGGGGCGCCGCTCTTCCCGCTGACGCCACGGTGCAAGCCCAGGCCTTTTCTTTTTCCGATCATCGATATCCACTCTTTTTCATCGATGGGGAAGAGCCGTTCCCCGGATATATTAACCCCGGGATTGATTTCGCGCGTGGATGTGTTGCAAAGAAAAGAAAAACAAGCATATAATTCTAGCTTATAAAGGCCTTTCAAGGAGGAGAGCTGATGAAAAAGTTGTTGGTCTTGTTGCTGGTCGCGATGTTCGGTTTTGCAGGATACTCCTGTGAGTCCATAGGAGGGATGAGTGACACGGGCAAAGGTGCGGCAGTCGGTGCGGGCGTGGGCGCCATAGCAGGTCAGATCATAGGCGGCAATACGGCCGGCACCCTCATCGGTGCGGCAGTCGGAACGCTGGGCGGCGCGCTTGTGGGGCATGAGATGGATTATCAGAAGCAGAAATCCGCGAACGCGCAGCAGCAGAGAGCCGTGGCAGTTCCCGATTCATCCCAGGAAGCACCTCCCGGACAGTGGATTCAGGTCCCGGGACAGTGGGTAAACGGAAAATGGGTCCCGGCGCACAAGGCATGGGTTCCCGTAAATCCTTAAAAGCCGGTGTCCGGCGAAAGACGGCATGATACGAACGAAGGAGGTTGTGGAATGAAAAAAGTGCTCCCGTCGATCTTCACCATTATGATAATCGCGGTGCTCATGGGATTCGCTCACGAAGGACAGGCCCAGAGCACCTCGCGGGCAAACACGTTGAAGGAGCCGAATCTGGGATATACCATCTCCTATCCCGGGGACTGGGTGTATGCCTATCAAGCCCCCCATATCGTGATCTTCACCCCCCGGAAGGGGAAAGACGGTGGACCCGTGATCAGCCTGAGGAACCTGAATTCCACGAAGATACCGGGCGGAAGATACAAGGACAGCGATGCGGTAATAGAGACACTCATGACACAGCTCAAGACGGCAAAAGATGTGTCCGTATACGAGCCGGAGCCGTATCCCTACGCGAAGGGTCAGACCAAACTGATGGGGAAGCAGCTTACCGCCGAATACTCGATAAGAGGCGAGAAATACAAACAGTACGTGGTCGTGCTGCCGAGACCGACAGGAGAGGTCTTCCACCTGTGGTCCTTTGTTGCCCCTGAAAAAGCCTATGAAGCATTCCTTCCCACGGCGAAGGCAATGCTTCATTCAATAGACCTTCAGTAGCACATTCGACAGTCCGCCCTCAGATAATTAAGAATCCCGGTCTCTCTCCGAGAGAGACCGGGATTCTTAATTATCTGGATTTCCCGCCTAATCATTCAAAACATATAACGTCTCATATTGATATTCAGAAGGAGACCCACGCACGCCAGGATGGTCACGAGGGAGGAGCCGCCGTAGCTGATAAAGGGAAGGGGTATGCCCACCACGGGCGCCAGGTGCGCGGCCATGAGCACATTGATCGTGAACTGGAGATAAATGATGGTGGTCGCACCGAAGGCGATTATGGATCCCAATTCATCATGGGCGGTGAGCGATATTTTGAGGCACCGGTATATGAAGCTTATGAAGAGAATAAAAAAGATGATGGAGCCCACAAAGCCCCATTCCTCTCCGAATACGGTGAAGATGAAATCAGTATGGTGTTCAGGGATAAACTGGAGTTTGTGCTGGGTGCCGGCCATGTAACCTTTGCCGAGGAATTTGCCCGACCCGATGGCGATCATCGCCTGTTTCGCATGATACCCGAAACCCGAAGGGTCTGCGTCGATGTTTATGAAGCTCAGGATCCTCATTTTCTGATAAGGCTTCAGGAGGAATCTCCACACTATAAACGGGGTGACGGCGCCTATGCAACCCAATATGGCATAGGTCGATTTTTTTAAGCCCACAAACCAGAGCATGGCGAGGCACGTGAGGAGAACGATTATCGCGGTCCCAAGGTCCGGCTGCTTTACGATGAGGAAAAAAGGGATCAGGGTCCATAGCAAGGGGGCCGCGATATCCCTCAAACCCAGGGCGACGTTTTCCCGCTTCTTCTGGTAGAGCATATTCGCAAGAAAAATTACCAGGGCCGGTTTCATAAACTCCGACGGCTGGAGGCTTATCCCGAAAAGATTGATCCACCTTCTCGCACCGCCCGCCGCCATACCGATGATCAGGACAAGGACTACGAAGAATATAGCGGACCAGTAGATCCACTTTGACTGATAGCAGATG
>DASXUJ010000083.1 GCA_036504895.1 Syntrophorhabdaceae bacterium | reverse complement strand
GAAGAGGGAAAGCACCTACATTGAGATCACCCCCGACCAGGATGCGATGTATGAGAAAACTTTTGAGATCGATGTCGAAAAGCTCGAGCCCATGGTAAGCCTTCCGCACCAGGTGGACAATGTGGTCCCCGTCACGGATGAGAGGGCCAGGATCGGGGTGAGCCAGGTCTTTATCGGCTCCTGCACGAACGGAAGGATCGAGGACCTGAGGGTTGCGGCGCACATACTGCGGGGCCGCCGCAAAGCGAAAAACGTGAGACTCCTTGTGGGTCCGGCCTCGAGGGCCGTCTATTACCGCGCCCTCCAGGAAGGGGTAATCAACACCCTTTTTGAGGCCGGGGCCACCATACTGCCGCCGGGGTGCGGCCCGTGTATAGGACTCCATCAAGGGGTCCTCGGCGACGGCGAGGTATGTGTATCTACGTCAAACAGGAATTTCCTGGGAAGGATGGGCAATCCGGATGCAGGCATCGTACTCGCCTCGCCGGCCACTGCCGCAGCGACGGCTTTAACGGGAAAATTGACAGATCCCAGGGAGGTTTTTGATGATAATAACGGGAAAGGCATGGAAGTTTGGTGATAACATCTCCACGGATCATATCACTCCGGGAAGGTTCTATCACCTGAGGTCGAATCTCGACGAGCTCGCAAAGCACGTCTTCGAAGACATAGCCCCGGGTTTTCACGAGAAGATCAGCAAGGGCGACATAATTGTAGGGGGCTCCAATTTCGGTCTCGGATCGAGCCGCGAGCATGCGCCCCTCATTATAAAGATGGCAGGTATCGATGCGATAGTAGCCGGATCGTTCGCGCGGATCTTTTACAGGAATGCGATAAATGTAGGACTTGCCGCCATCATCTGTGACGTGGAAGGCATTGAGGAAGGCGATCTTCTGGAGATTAAAGTAGATGAGGGGATGCTTTCGGATAAGACGAAAAATCTGCATAAACAGTTCTCACCCCTGCCTCCGATCATGAGAAGCATCCTCGATGAAGGCGGATTGGACCAATATATCAAAAAATACGGCGGATTGAAATTATGACGGAAATTCTCAATATTCCCTATATTGTCGGAGACGGCGCAGGTGAAGATATCTGGGCTGCCTCTCACGAAGCCCTCGAAGAATCGGTGATCAAGGCCTATGGGGGCGAGAAACGCATCAAATGGGTACCCCTTCTGGCAGGACAGAAAGGACTCGATCAGGAGGGGAGCCTCCTCTCGGATCGCACTATAGAAGAAGTGAAGAAACACCGGGTCGCGCTGAAAGGTCCCCTCACCACACCGGTAGGCGGTGGATTCAGAAGCATAAACGTCTACCTCCGGCAGATCTTCGACCTCTATGTATGCATGAGGCCCATCAGCCATTTCAAGGGACTTCCGAGCCCCCTCAAAACGCCCGAGAAAGTCGATTTTATTATTTTCAGGGAAAATACGGAAGATCTTTACAAGGGCATAGAGTGGAAAGAAGGCACGGAAGAGGCGCGTACCTTCCTTAAATTTCTCAAAGAAACGATGAAGGTGGAGTTGTCCGACGACACGGCCATAGGGGTCAAACCGATCAGCAGGACGGGCACGCGAAGATTCACCAAATGGGTCCTGGAATATGCCCTCCTCCATAAACGGCGCTCCGTCACGGTAGTCCATAAGGGCAATATCATGAAATTCACCGAAGGCGCGTTCCGGGAATGGGCGTACGAGGTGGCCGGGGAGTTCGCCGACAGGGTGACCTGTTCCGACGAACCGGGCAAGCTCGTGTTCAATGACCGGATCGCAGACAACATGTTTATGCAGGCAATTTTAAGACCCGAGGATTACGACATTCTCCTTTGCCCCAATCTGAACGGCGACTACCTCTCGGACGCATGCGCCGCCCTGATAGGAGGCCTCGGAGTGGCCCCGGGCGCCAACATCGGCGATAACGTGGCGATCTTCGAGCCTACCCATGGCAGTGCCCCCAAATATACGGGCAAGGACCTCATAAACCCCACTTCCCTTCTCCTTTCGGGCGCCATGATGTTCGATTACATGGCCTTGGATAAAGCCGCCTCCATGCTTCGAAGGGCAATCGAGGAGACTATCCGGGGCGGAGTAATGACCTACGATCTCTCCAGGCAGACAGAAGGGATAAAACCCGCAAAATGCAGCTATTTCGGAGCGGAAGTGACAAGAAGGATAGGAGAAAGGGCAGACACGGACAGCTATTTGTGAGGCAGTCGATAGTCGAGAAGGTTTTAGGAGTTAGTAATTTATATGTATTTGGTGTAAAATATTATAAGTAGTCCGTGGGTTGAGCAAAACTACCATTCGGTGGTGATAATTCTGAAGAGTGGCAAAAAAGTAGCCTTTCCCTTGATAGTGGACAGGCGGGGTTAGAAAATAGACACTTCCTCGGAATCAACCGCCGCGATGTAGCTCGCACAGCGAGCGAGAAGGGGAGGCTCGACCGGCTTACGCCGGTTGAGGGGGCGACGTGAGCCCCAAATTAAATTGAAGGATGAAGCTATGCTTGATGACGTGAAGAGTAAGATTGATGAATTGATGGAAAGGATGGCCTCCCTCAGAGGTTATCTTTGACCTCCCTGCGCTTGAAAGTCAGGTCGCACAACTCGATAAAGGCATAGCGGAATCCGCGTTCTGGGACGACCAGGAAAAGGCACAGCAGATCCTCAAAGAGCGCTCCCGCCTTCAGGAAGAGATCGACCGTTGGGCCAAGAAAGAGCATGATCTTGAAGAGATCCTGATCATGGCCGAGATCACGCGGGAGACGGAAGAACCGGGAGATCTCGCGGAACTGACCGGCCTTGTGGATGATTTGGACGAATCGCTCAGCAATTACGAAATGGAGCGTATGCTCGGGGGCGAAAACGATAAAGGAAATGCGATCATTTACATAAATGCGGGGGCAGGAGGCACGGAAGCCCAGGACTGGGCCGAGATGCTTTTCAGGATGTACCTCAAGTGGGCGGAAGCGAGAAAATTCGAGACCCAGGTAGTTGACATTCTCGAAGGCGAAGAAGCGGGCATTAAAAGCGCCACCTTCCTTCTCAGGGGCCCCTATGCCTACGGCTACATGAAATGCGAAGTAGGCATCCACAGGCTCGTAAGGGTTTCCCCTTATGACGCCAATAACAGGCGCCACACGTCCTTCGCTTCTGTCTACACTTATCCCGAGCTTCCCGAAGACGTGCCGGTAGATATAAGGGACGAGGATTTAAGGGTAGATACCTTCCGATCGAGCGGACCCGGCGGTCAGCACGTCAACAGGACGGAATCGGCAATAAGGATTACTCACCTGCCGACAGGACTTGTGGTGCAGTGCCAGAACGAGCGGTCCCAGCACAAGAACAGGGCGATAGCCATGGCTATCCTCAAATCACGCCTTTACGAGTTGGAGAAGAAGAAACAGGAAGAGAAGATGAATACCCTCAATAAAGAAAAGAAGGACATCTCATGGGGAAGCCAGATTCGCTCCTATACTCTCCACCCCTATAAACTCATAAAGGATCACCGGACGAAACTGGAAGCCCATAATGCGGAAGCGGTACTCGATGGCGGCATAGACCCCTTCATCAAGGCCTGCCTTTTACACTTGACTTTTGAGCAAAAAAACGATAATTAATCAATCATGGAACTGTTTAGCGAATCTAAAATAGTGGAACTGGAAGAGAAGATCGACGGCCTTATCAACGGCTATATCGCGATGAAAGACGAGCATGAAAAAGTGACGGCAAGACTGAGAACCATGGAGGCTGAAAACGCGGACCTGCAGGAAAAGGTAAATTCGGTCCGGGCCGAAAGAGAGTTGATCATAGACAAAGTCACCAGACTGCTCGAAAAGGTAGATAAAGTAGAGGTGTAAAGGTGTAGATGGAAAAAAAGGTTGAGGTTAGGATACTAAACCAACCATTCACCTTTATAGGCGAAGATGAGGAACGGATTAAGAAGGCGGCCGGCTTTGTTGACGAGAAGGTGCGATACGTACTCGATAACTACGGCATAGTGAATACCATAAACGCGGTAATCATGGCCATGATGGAACTTTCGGACGAGTATCTGGCCATGAGAGAACAGGCAGAGAGATTTGAGGGGAGCGCGTTGAGGCTCCTGAAAAAAGTTGAAGAATTTAAGGTTCCCTGCGATGCGCGTGATGAATGGTAAACTTAGAACCAACACCTCTTTAACGGGGGCTTTTTCCTGCTGCGGTGTGCATGCTCGTGCAAACGAGAAGCCTGATGCAGCACATAGGCGCCCACATGTATTTAGAGGTTCGAGTTTTTATTGTTCACACGGCATCGCGGGGGTTTTAATAAATTAGGGGTAGTTGTTGAGGAAATAGGGGAGTTGACATAAATACCTTAACGTTATTTGGAGGTATAAAATAGCCTTAAGTGCAGCATAAAAGATAGATTGACTCTTTCCTCATCGGACTAGCCCCCTATACATTATCCAAGGGGGTAATTTGAATATAAATATAGTACTGCCAATCGTTTGTTTCATCGCAGCATTGCTCATAGGGTTTGTTTTTGCCCGTTTCGTTCAGAAAAAGAGGGTCGGCGAGTACGAGAAGATCGGTAAAAAGATCCTGGACGACGCCAAAAAAGAGGCGGACGTCCTCCTCAGGGAAGCATCCATCCAGGCCAAAGATGTCGTCATAAAGGCCAACAATGAAATCGAGCAGGAAATAAAGACGCGAAGACTGGAGCTTCTCAACTCCGAAAGAAGGCTTTCGCAAAAAGAATCAAGTCTGGACAAGAAGATGGAAGGCCTCGACAAGAAGGAAGAGGACCTTGCGAGAAAAGACCGCGATCTCACCCAAAAACAGACAAGTCTTGACGCAAAAGTGAAAGAATATGACGACCTCCTCGTGAAAGGACGGGAGCAGTTGGAAAAGGTCTCCGGTCTTACCGCTGAAGAGGCGAAAAAAGTGCTCATGCAGATGATGGAGGACGAGGCCAGGTACGAGGCCGTCAAGATCTGCAAGAGGATAGAGGAAGAGGCCCGGGAAAAGTCGGACAAGAAGGCCAAAGAGATAATCGCCCTTGCCATACAGCGTTATGCGGGAGATTATGTGGGTGAAGATACGGTATCCGCCGTAACCCTCCCCAATGAGGAGATGAAGGGAAGGATCATCGGAAGGGAAGGAAGGAATATCAGGGCCCTCGAAGCCGCCACGGGTGTTGATATTATCATAGACGACACGCCTGAAGCAGTCATCCTGTCCTGCTTCAATCCCATCAGAAGAGAGGTTGCGAGAGTCGCCATAGAGCGCCTGATAAGCGACGGGAGGATTCACCCCGCACGGATCGAAGAGATCGTCTCGAAAGTTGCGGAAGAGATGGAGAACAAGACCAAGGAAGCCGGGGAGCAGGCCGTCTTCGACCTCGGGGTTCACAACGTTCATCCTGAAATGGTAAAACTCCTGGGGCGACTCAAGTTCAGGAGCAGTTACGCCCAGAACATCTATCAGCATTCCCTGGAGGTTGCCTTCATCTGCGGCATTATCGCGGCGGAGCTGAAGGCGAATGTGAAAGAGGCAAAGAGAGCCGGTCTCCTCCACGATATCGGGAAGGCGGTGGACCATGAGATAGAAGGCTCCCATGCATCCCTGGGCGCCGATCTGGCCAAGAAATACGGCGAGAAAGAAGAGATCGTTCACTCGATCCTCGCCCACCATGAAGATGTCCCTACAACAGGACTCCTCGATGTCATCGTGCAGGCCGCAGATGCCTTGTCGGGCGCACGGCCCGGCGCCCGCAGGGAGATGCTGGAAACCTATATCAAGAGGCTTGAAGAGCTCGAGCGCATTGCGAACAGTTTTTCCGGCGTGGAGAAATCATATGCCATTCAGGCCGGCCGGGAAATCAGGATCGTGGTCAACAGCGAGCGCATCACCGATGATTTCACCTTTTCTTTGTCGAAAGACATTGCCCGGAAGATCGAGACGGAGCTATCCTATCCCGGTCAAATCAAGATCGTCGTCATACGGGAGACGAGAGCAGTAGAATATGCCAAGTGAGATAAGGGTTCTTTTCCTTGGCGACGTGATCGGGAAGCCGGGTCGTAAAGCAGTCGAAAGTTTCGTAAGAACCGTCGAAGCCGATTTCAAGATAATGAACGGCGAAAATATCGCCGGCGGTATAGGGATTACCCCTTCCCTCGCCAATGAGATGTTATCTTCGGGAATCGATCTGCTCACCACCGGGAACCATGTATGGAGAAAACGGGACATTATCCCCTATCTCATGGGCGAGCAGAGGGTGATCCGTCCCCTCAATTATCCCCCCGGAACCCCAGGCTTCGGCTACTCCGTGATAAGAAAGGGGAATAAAGCCCTTAGTGTGGCGAATATCGAAGGCCGTATATTCATGGGCACCGTGGATTGTCCGTTCCGGGCCATGGAGGAGTTGATCGCTCATGCGGATAAGAGCATACCTCTCATTGTAGACTTTCACGCGGAAGCGACCTCCGAAAAGATCGCCATGGGCTGGTTCCTTGACGGCGAGGTGGCGGCACTGGTGGGCACCCATACACATGTGCAGACCGCGGACGAGAGGGTTTTGCCGAACGGCACGGGCTATATCACCGATCTTGGAATGACCGGTCCCGCCGATTCCGTGATCGGAATGGAAAAATCGGCCATCCTTACGAAGTTCATTACCCAGCTCCCCCAGAAATTCGAGGTCGGAAAAGATGACGTAGAGGTGCAGGGGGTGCTCCTCACTCTCGCGGCAACAGGAAACAGGTGCCTCAAGATAGAGCGGGTCAAACAGAAGATCCAATTATAAGACGGAGCGGACCCATGGTCGATATAGAGAGAGAAATCGAAATATTGAAGCGGGGAGCGGTCGACGTGATCAACGAGGCCGATCTCAGGAAAAAGATCCTCAAGGCTCGGGAAGAGAAAAGGCCCCTCAGGGTCAAACTGGGAATGGACCCTACCGCACCCGACCTCCATCTCGGCCACACTGTCGTGATCCAGAAACTGAAGCAATTCCAGGAGCTGGGACATACGGCAGTCTTTCTTATCGGGGATTTTACCGGACTCATCGGCGACCCCACGGGCAGGATTGAGACACGCCCCACCCTGACACGGGAAGAGCTGATGGCGAATGCCGAAACATATAAAGATCAGGTGTTTAAAATCCTCGATCCTGAAAAAACCGAGATTCGATTCAATAGCCAGTGGATGGAAGCCATGAACGCGGCGGACATGATACGGCTCTGCGCACAGTATACGGTAGCCCGTATGCTGGAGAGGGAAGATTTCAGAAATAGACTTCAGAACAATCTCCCTATCAGCATCCATGAATTCCTTTATCCCCTTGTCCAGGCGTATGATTCGGTGGCACTGAAGGCGGACGTGGAGTTGGGGGGCCACGATCAGATATTCAACCTCCTCGTGGGAAGGGATATTCAGAAGGTGTACGGTCAGGAATCGCAGATCGTCCTTACCGTACCACTCCTCGAGGGCACGGACGGCGTCAACAAGATGAGCAAGTCCTATGGGAACTACGTGGGCATAGACGAGCCCTCAGAGACCATCTTCGGTAAGCTCATGTCAATTTCGGACGACCTCATGCTGAAATATTATGAGCTCCTGAGCGATATTTCCCTGGAGGAGCTTAATACCCTCAAAGAGCATATAAGGACGGGCAGAGTCCATCCCAAAGATGCGAAAATAGCCTTTGCCAAAGAGATCATCACCCGGTTTCATAATGCGGGTGAGGCCGAAGCCGCCCATCAAAACTTCGAGCGTATCTTCAAAAACAAGGAAATTCCGGATAACATTGAGTCCATGACGGTCTCCAGGAGCGATGCGGGTCCCTGGCTCCCCAAGCTCCTCGCCCAGGTGGGGCTGGTCCCTTCCACTTCCGAGGCCAAGAGAATGATCGCTCAGGGTGGGGTCTCAATTAACGGGGCCAAAGTCACTTCAGAAGAAGTCCCGTCAGATGACGAACTGATAATCAAGGTGGGTAAACGAAATTTCAGAAAGGTAATCATTTCGGGCTGAACCCGGTCCCGATTCCCGCCCCAGAAATCATCGTGCCTCCATCCGTTCCGATTAACCCTACAATCACCTTTACTTTCAATCCTTTGCGGGCGCTTGCCTTGCAAAAGGCCGGTCTATATGAGAGAATTAACGGGAGCAGGTCCGGAGTCCGTGATCTGCATATCACCGGATAAAGCGGAGAATGGTAAGAAAAAGGAGTAGGCCATGGCGTTCCTTTTAGGAGAGCTTCTCGTAAGGATGTCCCATATCACCCAGAAGCAGCTCGATGAAGCCCTGATAGACCAGAAGCTCGAAGGCGGCAGGATCGGAGAGGTCCTCATCAGAAAGGGTCTTATTAGCGAGGAAGGCATCCTTCAGGCCCTCTCACGCCAGTTCGCGATCCCTGTGATCGATCTCGAGAATACCGAGATCGAGGAGAGCGTAATCAGCCTCATCCCCCTCAATACCGTACGCAGATACAACATCATGCCTATCAGAAAAAAGGGTAACACCCTCACCCTCGCCCTGGTCGATCCCACAAAAATATTCGACCTCAAGGAGATCAAGCTCTTCACGGGATTCGATATCGACCCCGTCCTCACGTCCGAGGCAGCAGTATCCAAAGCCATAGAAACTTACTATGAGACTACTCATAACGTGGAGCTGAGACGGCTCATGGACGATCTCGGGGCGGGCGACAACCTTTCGCTGGAAATCGTGGAGGAAGAAGAGTCGGGAGATGTGGCAAAGCTCGAATCGGATGCGAAACAGCCCCCCGTGGTCCAGATCGTCAACCACATTTTTACCGAAGCCATCAAGAAAGGCGCCAGCGACATCCATATCGAGCCTTTCGAAGATTCGGAGCGGGTCCGTTATCGCATAGACGGAGTGCTCTATGAGATCATCAGACTGCCCATGAGATTTAAAGACGGCGTCACCTCCAGGATTAAAGTGCTTTCAAGAATGGATATCGCGGAAAAGAGGCTCCCCCAGGACGGGAGGATAAAGATCCAGATGAAACTCGGGGGGAGATTGAAGAATATTGACATCCGTGTCTCCTCTACCCCCACCTTGTTCGGTGAGAAGATTGTGATGCGTCTCCTCGACAGGGAGGGCCTCATGCTTGACATGAGGCGACTTGGCTTTGAAACGGAGAGCCTCAGGAATTTTGAGGAAGCGATCTTTAAGCCATGGGGCATGGTGCTCGTTACGGGACCGACCGGATCGGGAAAGACCAATACCCTTTACAGCGCCATAGGGAGGATCAACACCCCCGAGGTCAATATCATGACCGTCGAAGACCCTGTTGAATTTAATATTGACGGTATTAACCAGGTCCAGGTCCAGGAGTCGATCAGCCTGAACTTTGCTTCCGTGCTGCGCTCCTTCCTCCGCCAGGACCCCAACATCATCCTCGTAGGGGAGATAAGGGATAACGAGACCGCGGAGATCGCCGTCAAGGCGTCTCTTACCGGCCACCTGGTCCTTTCCACCCTTCATACGAACGACGCACCGTCGGCAATAACACGCCTCACGGATATGGGCATCGATTCTTTCCTGGTGGCCACGTCGGTCATCCTCATTGCCGCCCAGAGGCTTGTCCGGCGAATATGTCAGGAGTGCAAGGAAGAGGTAAGCCATCCCCCCCGGGCCTTGATGAACATCGGTTTCTCCGAAGAAGATGCCAATACGGTCCACATATATAAGGGGAAAGGTTGCAGCAAGTGCAATAACACCGGCTATAAAGGCCGCGTAGCGCTCTATGAGGTAATGCCCGTTACCGCCGCCATACGGGAGCTTATTTTCCTGAAAGCCAACGCATCGGAGTTGAGAAGAAAGGCCATGGAAGAAGGCATGATGTCTTTGAGGCAGAGCGGTCTCACAAAGATCAAAAACGGCATCACTACCATAGAGGAAGTCCTGCGAGAGACTTTCTGAGCACAGGCGCGCTCCGGCCCCGTTTCCGCCTTCCTTTTATGCGCTTTTAGCGGCTTCATGGAAACCGCAGGGCTTCCTGTCTTTTCCTCCACAATTCTTCCCCTTCCTCCAGACTCACCAGTTTCAGACAGACACGGTCCGCAGGTTTGAGATGGGCAAGAAGGTCCCTGTCGGCCCTCACGATCACCCCGAGGCGCGCGTAACCGCCCAGGGTCCTCTCGTGGAGGGTAATGATGGGTTTTCCGTCTCCGGGGATCTGTATTGTGCCGGGAATGACGCCTTCGGAGTCAATGCTCTTCTCCGCCCCTTCCTTGAACGTGAGCGCCCTTCCCTCCAGCCGTATGCCTGTACGGTTCGAGCGCGCGGAAACCATGAAACCGGAAGGCCCCGTATCGGAAAAGAATTTTTTCAAAGAGGGTCGGGTAAAATATCCCTTTTCCGGCCCTTCCACGAGCCTCAGGAGGTGGGGAGGGTCGAGGGCAGGGATTGTGAGAACGGCGCCTGCTTCTCCTCTCCATTTCGGCAACTCTTCGAACTCAAGCACATCGCCCTTGAGAAGGGGCCGTCCCTTGAAGCCTCCGAACCCGCATTCGACGTTCGTAGCACAACTGCCCATCACTTCCTCCAGGGCAAGCTTTCCCGAAAAGCCGATGTAATATCTGAACCCCTCGTCAACGCCGGCTACGATAAGCCTCTTCCCGGCAGGCAGAAGAAAAGGCGTCCACAATGGAACCGGCTCGCCGTCAATCAACGCGCGGACCCTTGCCCCTGTAATCGCGCATCCCACATCGAGTCCCGCAATACACGCAAATCCCTTGCCCATCACTTCCAGGGCAGGGGCAACCGAAGAGTTACCCGTGAGGTAATTCACCGCGCGAAGAGCATACCGGTCGAGGGCCGAAGAAGAAGGGACGCCGATGTGGGCGAATCCGTTCCTTCCCTCATCGACGGTCAGGCAGAGCAGTCCGGGGTTCACGATCTCGATCATAAGGCCGCCAACTTTACCGTGTCGCCAATGCGAAGCAGGCTGTAGGGCTCTTTCTTAGAGTCGAAAAGCCTCAATTCCGTCTTCCCGATGATACGCCAGCCCGCAGGCGATTCAAAGGGATAAATACCTGTCTGGAGCTGAGCAAGCCCCACCGAGCCTTCGGGAACTTTAATCCTTGGCGTGTCGAGCCGGGGGACGTAGAGTCTCTTATCCAGGATGCCCAGATAGGGAAATCCCGGCATGAAACCGACCGCGAAGACCGTGTAAACCGCGGACGTGTGGATCTCTATCACTTCCTCCCTCGTGAGTCCGGAATAGGAGCAGACAAAGTCCATATCGGGCCCCTCGGCCGAGCCATAATGGACCGGTATTTCCCAGGCCCGGGAGGCCAGGACCTCCACCCTGTCGATCTCGCCTTGCCTTTCAAGGATCATCGCCTGAATATCCTGGAAGGAAATCCGGTCCGGATCGTAATGAATGAGACAGGATTTAAAAGAAGGGATTACGTCGACGATTTCCTTAAGTCCGAGAGTCCTCAAAAATGAGTCACATTGCCTCACCTTCAGGTTGACCTCGGGATCGACTGCCTCACCAAGGATTATGCGAATCCCGTCTTCGCCGCACCTTAAGATTTTCATATTATACAAAGGCACCGAGGTGCACGACTTCGATCCCAACTTCTGCGGCCCTGCGGCGAATGAGGCCGGCAGCGCCAATGCTCTCGCTGTTGTCGCCATGGATGCAGATCGTGTCGATATCCATGGGAATCCACCGGCCGTCCACGCTTTCAACGCCTCCCCTCGCCGCCATGTCTATTGCCCGGGCGGCGATGATGGCCTTGTCCTTGAAGACGGCGCCTTCTTCGCTTCGGTCCAGAAGCGCTCCTTCAGCAGTGTAACCGCGATCGGGAAAGGCCTCGAGAGCGACCCTGATGCCTTCCTCTGCGCATCTTTTTTTCAGCTCCGCGGTGCGTGTTGTCCCAAGAGTGACAAAAATGACGTTCCCGAAGGCCTTTTTCACTGCTTCGGCCATTCTGAGGAAGAGCCCTTCTCTCCTCACAAGCTCATGATAAAGGGCGCCATGGAGTTTTACGTGCTCCAGGGGTACCCCCGCAAGCTTGAGAAAACCGCAGAGTGCGCCCACCTGGTAAATTACGTAATATATGAGCTCCTCTTCCGCCACATTCATAAATCTCCGGCCGAACCCCCATAGGTCCGGATAACCGGGGTGGGCCCCTATCCGGACGCCGTGGGTCGCGCAGAGATTCACCGCGCGGGCCATTGTTGACGGATCGGAAGCATGGAACCCGCAGGCCAGATTGGATGAAGTGACATGGCGGACTGCCTCCTCGTCATTGCCCATCCGGTAAAGGCCGAGAGATTCTCCCATGTCGCAATTCAGATCTACACGTAAAGTCATATACTATATTAGCAAAAAAACTCTGCTTTTTGAAAGAGATATGGCATGGGGGATCTCTTTCGACAATAATGTCGGAGAGAGAAGGCGATGACGACATTTGTTGCCCCCGGGGGCGTCTTCCTATCTCTATTCGATGCACAATATTGAATGGTTACGGCCACCGGCGGTCCATAATGCCATGGCATCGCTATTGCAACCGTAATTGCATGATTGAAATAAGTTTTTCAGGGAGTTACAATGAGAAGAGTCCGATCGGTTCCGGGAGCCATGGAACTCAATCCGGCGGGCGAGGAGTAGACTGCGGGGAGGAGCCGGCAGCGAAGCGGAGATTCCTGAGTGTGGGAATCGCACTTTTCTCATCCTGATATGAACTACGGCAGACATATCCTCTTATGTGTATTTTTCCTGCTCTTCGCGGCGATGTCCGCCTACGCGCAAAGCGGCTATTCTCAATTCGAGAGGGACCTGCAGCTCTCGGAGGCGCAACGGGCCCGTGTCGAAGAAACGAAGCGAAGATATATGGACGATTTGCACGGCCTGAACCAGGATTACGTAAACAAGAGATTAGAATTGAGGGAGCTTGACCGGAACCCCTCTTCCGATCCGGACCGCAAACAAAGGTTGAGATCCGAATTACGGTCCATAGAGAATACGCGTCACAACCTCTACAACCAGTATCGCTCCGACGTCTCGAGAGCGCTGAACGAGGAACAGCGGAACAGGTACAACCGTTTTGTAGAGACGGAGCGGCGAAGGAGCATCAACAGGCCCTCCAGCCCTCCGGTCGAAGGGTACTCGACGCCGCCCATGACTAGGGTAACTCCCCCTGAAGACAACAGGCCGCCTCCCTCTTCGCCGGGACGGGCCGTCGCACCCCCGCCTCCTACTCTATACCGGCCCACGGAGCCGCCGTCTTCGCCGCGATCTCCGGTCCCGCCGCCTTCACGAGGCTATGGAAGATAAAAGACCTGTCGTCTACCCTTCCCTGCTCTTTGCCATCCTTTTTATCCTGATTTCCATCACAGGATATTTTCAGGTTCGCATCACCCAAAGGAATATCGAGAGCCTTCTTATCAACGAAGGAGACACCGTCTTCAGGCACGCCACCAGGGAGATCGACATAAACCTCGAATACCTTGACCTCCTTGATAAATCCCCCTCCCTCATCACGCCCAGCCTCTTAGGTTTCATGACCTATGATGAAAATATAGTGGAGGACCTCTATACCCTGCTCCACAGCCGAAATGATTTTGATCCCCTAAATATGCCTTTTTCGAATCTCATGATCTTTGACGACAATGGAAAGGTCCTCTTCAAGCGCGGCACTATCACCGTTCCCGCCGATTACGCGAAACGTCTCGCTATGGAACAGCGGGGGACGGTAGTGAGGATGCCCACCAGCAAGGACCGGTCGCTCCTCATGGGGATAAAGCGGAAAGGGGAGACCCTCTTCCTGCTTCTCGGCGAAAGGGAGATGAGCGCATTGAGGCGGAAGATGGTCGTGAAAAACATACTCGAAAGAGAAGAGAAGAACTTCAACATAGTCGGCACCACGCTTTACGATTCCCACAACCGGCCTTATATCTCTTTGAAGGAAGGGAAAAATCATGTCTTTACCATCCGGCGGCCCCTCGATTCCAAATTCCTGCCGGGCTATAGCCTGGAGATCCTTATCTCGAGAGAACCCGCGGACAGTGCGCTGCGCCGCACCGCGATCAGCTTCATCATCATGCTCGCCGCCCTCGCCCTCGCGGGAGCCGTAAGCACCTACGCCATCTTTTTGCTGGAAAGAAGACATAGCAGCAAGATGAAAGAGATAGAAAAACAGATGGACCTTAAAGAGAGGCTCGTCTCCCTGGGAAGGCTCGCTTCAGGCATGGCCCATGAGATAAAGAACCCCTTGAACGCAATCAGCATGTCCGCCCAAAGACTGAAGCGGGAGTTTACTCCCGAAAAGGATAAAGAAGAATATTACCGGTTTATCGATATCATGAGGAGCGAGCTTTTAAGGGTCAATCGAATCGTAGAGGAATTTCTCCTTTCCACCCGATCGCACGTTCCATTCCTGAATGAAAACATCTATACTATCGTGGAGGATATGGTCCAGGTGATCTCGGAAAAAGCGAGATCCCAGGATATAAGGCTGATAAACCGCACGGACCGGGAGATTACGCTGGAATGTCAAAAAGAAAGACTGAAACAGGCCCTCTATAACCTCATCATGAACGGAATGGAAGCGATAAAGAGCGGCGGGACCATAGAACTATCAACGGAAATAAAAGGGAAAGACCTGGAGCTTCACGTAAAGGATTCGGGCCCGGGGATAAAGGCGGAGAATCTTCGCGCCATATTCGAGTACCATTATACTACCAAAGATAAAGGGATGGGTCTCGGCCTGCCCATTTCATATATGATCATCAAGGACCACGGGGGCGATATAAGGGTTATAAGCGAGGAGGGGAAGGGGGCCGCGTTCATCATATCCATGCCCCTGCGTCATGCGACCGCGAACGAGCCGGCCGCGTGCAAAGAGGCCGCGCAATAACCGCCCTGCCTCATACGGAAAAAAAATAGAAAGGAAAATCTTATGGAGAGACTGAATATATTGATCGTGGAAGATGAAGAGACCCAGAGGCTCCTGCTTGCCGGTCTTCTCAGAAAGGAAGGATACAGGGTCCACGATGCGGCGGACGGGGCCTCGGCCCTTTCAATTTTTAAAGAGACGCCGATCGAAATCGCCCTCCTCGATTACAGGCTTCCCGATACGGACGGACTTCACCTTCTCAAGAAGTTTAAGGAGATGAATCCGGAGGTGGAGGTCATAATGGTGACCGCTTTCGGAAGCATTGAAAATGCGGTGGAAGCGCTGAAAGCAGGTGCATCCGAATATCTCACGAAACCGATCGATCTCGACGATCTGCTCTTCAAGGTGAAGAAGATAGAGGAAAAGAGCCATCTGATCCATGAAAACCGGGTATTAAAAGAAACCCTCAAGGACCGCTTCAAATCGGAGTCCTTTATCTATTCAAGCGAAAAAATGCATGAAGTGGCGAGCCTCGTGGTAAGGGTCGCCAGGACGGACTCCACATGCATCATCGAAGGCGAAAGCGGGGTCGGCAAGGAAGTAGTGGTCAACCTCATTCATGAGTTGAGCGAGAGGAAGAGCTTTCCCCTCGTGAAGGTAAATTGCGCTGCCATTCCCGAGTCCCTGCTCGAAAGCGAGCTTTTCGGGTATGAGAAAGGCGCCTTCACCGGGGCATTTCAGAGAAAACTCGGCAAGTTCGAGTTGGCGAATAAGGGCACCATTTTTCTCGATGAAATCGGAGACATATCCCCTATTCTGCAGTCCAAGCTCTTACGGGCGATTCAGGAACGGGAGATCGAGAGACTCGGGGGCCTTCACTCGACAAAAGTGGATGTAAGGATTATCGTGGCAACGAATAAAAGGCTCGAAGAAGAGGTAAAAAAGGGAACTTTCCGGGAAGACCTCTACTACCGCCTCAACGTGGTCCAGATCACCGTACCCCCCTTAAGGGAGAGGAAAGAGGAAATTCCTCTACTCATCGAATATTTTATGAAGAAATTTAACGACAAGCACAAGAGAAAGATCAACGGGGTCACGAGAGAAGGGAGAGACATCCTTTTCAAATACGACTACCCGGGGAACGTGCGGGAGCTCGAAAATATCATAGAACGCGCCATAGTGCTTACCCGTGGCGATTATATCTCGGTGGAGGACCTTCCCTCCGTCTCCGGCAAAGTGCGGCCTCCTGCCGAAGGCGGCATGAATGAGGTGGTGGAATCGATAGAAAAAAGCATGCTGATAGATGCCCTTACGAGGAATGAGTGGGTGCAGATTAAAGCAGCGTCCCAGCTCGGGATCAGCGAAAGAATGCTTCGGTATAAAATGAAAAAATATAATATCGCACGGGAAAGCTGATTATTCGGCCCTTCCGGCCGTCCTTTCGTAATATGAATTATCCAGTTATGGTCTTGTGGACAGGCCAGGATAAAAAGGTATTTTTTCGTTACTTTTTTCCTTGGACCCTGTTATTATATATCCCGTATACCATTTCCGGAGATGAGGTTTCAAGGTATTGTCAAAACATGAAACGCACAAAGAACCGCGGAGTTATATCCTCTCTGTCGCGGGAGAAAAAGGCGGCCCTGCAACTGTAGCCATATCGGGTCGGATGGCCCTCGAAAATATCGACACCATGATGGGAGAGGTCATGGCCCTCTTTGACCGCCTCACCCCTTCCCATCTTTCCGTCGATCTTTCCGGTGTTTTCTATATGGATAGCGCCGGTGCGCTCCTTCTCGTCCAGATGGAGGACAAGGCCCTTGCGAAATCGATCCCTTTTTCCGTTGAGCACCTGTCGGAGAAGGGAAAGGACATTCTGGACCTGGTAAACCGTGATGCCTTGAACATCCCTGCCCTCAATCCCAAAGAAAGGTATATGGGTTTTCTGGAGGAGATGGGGGCCCAGGCGATCAACCTCCTGGGCGATGTGGTCCGGACCATTACCTTCAGCGGGGCCCTCGTGGCGGAAATCTTCTCCGCCCTCTTGAGACCGGGCACCGTGCGCTGGGGCGATACCCTCAATTATATGAAAAAGGCGGGGGTGGACGGGCTCCCGATCCTGGCGCTCATCAGTTTTCTCCTCGGCCTTATCATGGCCTTCATGTCGTCTTTGCAGCTCAAACAATTCGGGGCAAATATTTATGTCGCTTCCCTCGTGGGATTGGCGATGGTGAGAGAGCTCGGTCCCATCATTACCGCGATCCTCGTGGCCGGTAGATCTGGCTCGGCCTTCGCGGCGGAGATCGGCACCATGAAAGTCAATGAGGAGATCGACGCCCTCGTGACCATGGGCTTCGATCCCATGAAATTTCTCGCCATACCGAAAGTATTCGCCGCCATAATCGTAGTCCCTATTCTCACCCTTTTTGCCGATCTCTTCGCCATATTCGGAGGACTCCTTGTCGGCGTATTGGGGCTCGACCTCACGCCCTATACCTATTTGCGGCAGACCGCCAGTTCCTTCGACTCCTTCGACATAATCGCGGGTATCGTGAAGTCCGTTGTCTTTGCCATACTGATATCGGGGATCGGCTGCCAGAGAGGATTCGAGGTAAGAGGCGGCGCAGAGGCAGTCGGCAATGCGACCACGTCAGCCGTGGTATCGTCCCTGTTCCTCATTATTGTAACCGATTCGACTTTTGCCGTTATTCTCAATTATATCCGATGAAAGGGGATCACAAGGTAAGCGAAAAATGGCCGAAATAGGAGACATCGTGATTGCCGTTGAGGGACTTACGGTCAGATACGGTGAAAACACCATACTCAACGATGTGAAGATGAAGGTCCACAAGGGAGAGATCCTGGTGATCGCCGGGGGGAGCGGCTGCGGCAAGTCCACATTGTTAAAGCATATCATGGGCCTTTCAAAGCCCACAGGGGGAAAAATCCTCATCAACGGAGTGGATATCACTACGGCCGATTATGAAGACCTGACCGGCATACGCAAGAAGATAGGCATGCTCTTCCAGTCAGCCGCCCTTTTCGGCTCCATGACTCTATCGGAAAACGTATCCCTCCCTTTGACCGCCTTTACCGATCTCCCGGCCGAAACGATCGAGCTCATTATGAGGATGAAGCTGGGTATGGTGGGTCTGGCAGGTTATGAGAACCATTATCCGGCGGAACTCTCCGGAGGAATGCAGAAAAGGGCCGGCATTGCGCGCGCCATAGCCATGGACCCCGACATACTCTTCTTCGACGAGCCTTCGGCGGGGCTCGATCCGATTACTGCGGCCGGACTCGACCGGCTTATCATAAATATCAATCAGGGGATGGGTACGACGATGGTGATCGTGACTCATGAGCTTCAATCGATATTTGCCGTGGCCCAGCGGATAATTATGCTCGATAAGAGCAAGAAAGGGATTATCGCCGAAGGCGATCCGTGGGAGCTGAAAGAGAAGTCTACCGATCCTCTCGTGAAAAAGTTCTTCAACCGGCAGCCGGCGTGAAGGATCAGGTACCTAAAGGGATATAGCCATGCTAAAGAAACAAACATATTTTACCGTGGGCCTCTTCGTCATAATCGGGGTGGTGCTTGCCGTGGCGGCGATCGTGTGGGTGAGCACCAGCAGGTATTTTAAGAAAGGCGCTACCTTTGTCACCTATTTCGACGAATCGGTCCAGGGCCTGCAGGTCGATTCGGTGGTCAAGTATCGCGGGGTTGACGTGGGAAGGGTCGAAAAGATAGGGGTGGCGCCGGACTACAGGCTCATCGAGGTGGTCATGAAGATCGACTTCAAAGGCGACGTGCTCCGTGAGACCGTGGCAAAGCTTCAGATGGCGGGGATCACAGGCATTGTCTTCGTCGATCTGGACAGAAGAAGACAAGGCGATCTCACCCCCTCACCGAAAATTACATTCCCCGCCCAATACCCGGTGGTGCCGTCTCATCCTTCCGATATCCAGCAGATTTCTTCCGGAGTGAACGAGATCGTAGGCAAGATCAAAAAAGTCGATTTTCAAACGATATCGGACCAGATACTCCATACGACTAAAAGTTTAGAAACGATGATGGGAGGTCCGGAGACGAAGAGGATCCTTCATAATGCGGAGCTGGTCACCGCCCGCCTTGCGAGCGCTGCGGGAAAAGTCGACAAATTGATGCAGGAAGGCTCGGTGGAAGGGGTGATAAAGGAGGCCCAGGGCGCTATAAAAGACGCCAGGGGTGTGATGGCAAAAGTAAAAGCCGAGCTCGATTCCCTGAACTTGGTGGATACCAGTCAAAAAACCAATTTAATTCTGGATAACGCATCAAAGAGGGCACAGACTGTGGCCCTTGAGGCGCAGATTACATTGGAGAACCTTCGGAATGCATCGGAGACCCTCGGAATCCTTCTGGAGAGGCTTAAAGCCGATCCGTCCGAACTTATTTTCAGTTCTCCACCTACGCCAGGGAGGTCCAAATGAGGCTGTTTAAAGGAATAGATACACATCGTTTCTCCATTCCGCCAAAGGCCGGGATGGCCATAATCCTTCCCCTCCTTCTCCTGGCGGGCTGTTTTCCCTCGTCGAAGGCGCCGGAACTGGTGGAGCAGTTTACCCTGGAATACCGGCCGCCCGCCAAAATCAGCGCAGCGCCGGTCCCGGTCTCTCTCAAAGTGGACCGATTTTCGGTGAACCAAACGTACAATAATACTTCCATGGTATACCGGCCGTCCCCTTACCGGCTGGCGGTGTACGGTTACACCCGCTGGAGGGCCAACCCCGGAGACCTCATCACCGACTTCCTCACCCGCGATATTCGAAACTCCGGTATATTCCTCGGCGTCTTCACCTATCGGGATACGGAAAATGCGAGATTTGTGATTGAAGGCGGCGTCGAGGAGTTCCTTGAAGATGATGAAGGAGCTGCGGGCAAAGCGGCGATCTGCCTGAGCGTCTCTTTCATCGATACAAGTGAGAAGGAGCTGACGAAGAGACTTGTCTTTCAGAAAACCTATCGAGCCGCGGAGCCGTTGACGGAGCAGTCGTCCCGGGAACTTGCCCGTGGAATGAGTGTTGCGGTGAAGACCGTGTCCGGGCTGATTCTCAATGATGTCTCCGAGGCCTTGCGGCTTCGGCATATTGAGCAATAGAAAGCCGCGGATTCGACACCCTTGGCGCCCTCATGAAGATCCATAGCCTCCCGGTGAGGTTCCGGCTCTCGGTCGAGAGTCGGAGGCGGGTTTAGGTACCCACCGACAGAGACCACGGTCCGGGGAAAATCTCACTGTGCCCTATCGAAACACAGGGGGCGTGCCGTCTTTCTGGGGGAGGCGTTTTTTTCGTATTTTTTCCCCTTGGAGGCCGATATATGGTAGACTACAAAAAAAAATAAGGTGCACATCCTTCGCAAGAAGAGTGCAAAAATTGCCATGAATAAAAGGGAACCCCTTATCGATCTTTTGATTCATGACCTGACGGGACCTCTCTCCATAGTCCTCGCGAGCGTAAAAAACCTTCTGGACAAGAAGGAGAAGTATGGGACCTCGGACCGTCAGGTCGAGACGCTTGAGCGAATCCTCAGGAATTCGACAAAAGCAAAAGCCCTGCTCCAGGAGCTGGTGGAGGTGTACCGCTCTGAGGAAGGCCGGTTCTGCACGGACAATGTGCCGGTGGAAGGCGTACTGAAGGAGGCGGTCCTTGACGCCCTCGAGGTAATCGACCCCCAGAAGGCCCAGTCTTTGTTATGTCTTACGGGGAATAAGATCTTCGACTCCCTTCGCGAAGAGGGCATTGTGGTCGAAATATCGGGAAAATACCGCACCACGCCATTCCTCCATGACTACAGGAAAGTCAGGCAGATCACCCGCAACCTGATAAGCAACGCACTGAAACACCGAAAAAATCAGGTGGTGGTCTCGGCAAGCGGAGAGGAAGACCTCGTGGTCACTGTTCAGGATGATGGCTTCGGCATCTCCCAGAGAGAGCAGGATGAGATATTCAATCGTTTTGCCGATCTCACGGACAAAACCAATTCAGGCGAAAAAGGCCTGGGATTCGGCCTCTCATGCGTAAAGACGCTGGTAGAGGCGATCGGCGGAGATATCACGGTTATAAGCGGGGAAGGAAGGGGGACCTGTTTCACGGTACATATCCCTCCCCTCTTTGAAACAAAACTTTAGGCAAGGAGGAGAAGGAGACATGAGTGATTCAATTTTGGACGGCAAGAGAATCCTGGCTGTGGATGACGAACCTGATGTGCTGAGTGTCCTTGAAGAAGAAATAATGGATGCCTGCCCGAACGCCAAGTTCGAGAAGGCCACCAATTTCGAAGACGCAAGCAAGCTGCTCGAAGCCAATGTGTATGATGTAGTCGTCCTTGACATCATGGGTGTAAGAGGATTCGACCTCCTGGACATCGCGGTAAGGCGCGGATTCAGAGTGGCGATGCTCACCGCCCATGCCCTATCCCCCGAAGCCTTGAAACGGTCTATAGAATTGAAAGCGAGGGCCTATCTCCCCAAAGAGAAATTGGGAGAAATCGTACCTTTCCTCGAAGACCTGTTGAAGTTCGACTACGAGTCGGGCTGGAAAAGACTTTTCGAAAAACTCCATGGATTTTTTACGGAAAAATTCGAATCGGACTGGGAAAAGAAGACAGGCGCCACCTGGCAGGAATGGGTGCATGAAGGGGCCGTGAAAAAATAGCAGGATGAACTTCGCGCCGGCTTCGTCCCTTTCGGGGATGGAGCCGGCTTTTTAATTTGTCCGTCCCCTTACTTTCCGCTCGATCCAAGGAAACTCCGGTTCAGGCGTAGAGGTCGATGAACCTGAAGGCCTCACTGTCAAAAAGTCCGAGATCGCCCAGCTTCAGCTTGGGTATCACCAGAAGGGCCATGAAGGACAGGGTCATAAAAGGGGCGCTCAACAAGGAGCCCAGCTCCTTTGCGCGACAATCCATTCCGGCGTACGCGCCCGCCACTTCCGGACCCGTCTTATCCGACATGAGACCCGCAATGGGAAGGGGAAGGACCTCCCGGCCCTGGTCCCACACCACAGATAGCCCGCCTTTTGCCCCGATGATGAGATTGACGGCTTCACATATCTCCCCGTCCGTCACGCCCACGGCAATGATATTATGGCAGTCGTGGGCCACCGAGCTTGCGATAGCCCCTTTCTTGAGACCGACATTTTTAATGAAACCTATTGCCGGAGGCTTATCGTCGTAACGGTTCACCACCGCAATCTTGAGGACATCATGCTCGGGATCGGATATAAGGTTATTCCCGTCGGATAGGACCGTCCCCGTCGCCCTCCCCGTGATTATCTGGCCATCTACGGCCTCCATGATATTGACGGCGTCCGGGCGTGCCGGGACGGCAAAATCTGCCGGGCTCTTTTTTCCGGTCTTGAATGAATTGATCGGTCGCACCGCGACCGGGGACAGAAGAGATTTCCCTTCCTCCGCCGCGACAACGCCAGCCAAATATGTCTTCAGGATATCGAGCCTCTTCAGGTCCCCCACCTCGATGAAATCAGCGCGATCCCCGATACGAAGGAGCCCCACATCCAGTCCGTAATGCCGGATCGGGTTAATCGACGCGCATTTAAGGAGGGTCATGAGATCGATCCCCATTCCGAGACCCCGCCGTACGAGCTCGTTGATATGGCCTTTCACAAGGTCATGGGGGTGCTTGTCGTCGCTGCAGAACATGCATCGGTCCGGGTAGAGCTTAATAAGAGGGCTTAAGGCATCGAAATTCTTTGCTGCCGAGCCTTCCCTGATGATAAGGCTCATCCCGAGAGACAGCTTCTCTTTCCCCTCCTCATATTCAAAGGCTTCGTGGTCTGTAGAGATGCCCGCGGCTATGTACTTTCTCAGCCCTTCCCCCGTCAGGCCGGGAGCATGGCCGTCTATGGGTTTTTTGAGCTCCCTCGCAATCCTCAGCTTATTCATCACTTCTACATCATCATTGAGAACACCGGGGAAATTCATCATTTCACTGAGGTACGACATACCCTGATCACTAAAAAGCGTTTCTATGTCGCCGGTCCCGAGCCGTGATCCCGCCGTCTCAAACTCCGTAGCAGGAACACATGAAGGGACGCCGAAACAGAACGTCAAAGCAGACGCCCTGCCGCTCTCCCTCATCCACCTCACACCTTCGATGCCCACGACATTCGCGATCTCGTGGGGGTCCGAGACCGTGGCCACGGTGCCGTGCACAACGGCGAGACGTGCGAACTCAGATGGGGGAATCATCGAGCTTTCTATATGTACGTGAGCGTCGATAAAGCCGGGCATGATAAAAGTGGGATAAGTCCCGGTCTCCCGCCTTAGACTGACAATCCTTCCGTTCAGGATCTCCATGGTCCCGGGGTAAATCTCCGATTTCAAAGGATCGACTATATTCGCGGATATATGCATCGCGGGGGCACCTGTTTTCGCGCCCGCCCTTCAGCAGGGAAAGAATACCGAAGGGCGGGTTTTACCGGTACGGGCCTGACTTGATTCGAAGTTCGTTAATCCTGTTTCAGGATTATAGTCTCGTTGAACGCCCTGGTAAAGGCGTTGATATTCTTCTGGGCATTGATCCCGAACCGGTTTTTCACCGGCTCCTCGAGAGATTCAAGGGGAACTACGCCCGTAGCCTTTATAAGGGAGCCGAGCATCGTGGTATTCGTGATGGGCACACCAAGCTCTTCCTTTGCAATCTTGGATGCATCGACAAATGCAATGTTGTGGCCCGGGAAAAGAAGCACAAGGTCGTCTGCGGGTCTCGGGGTATTTATAATGACAAAGCCGTCTTTCAGCCCTTCGGTAGGATTTACCGTGCCGAGGAGGGTCGCATCGAGGATGATCACCGCATCCGGTTTATATACTCTCGATCTCAGCCTGATGGGTTTTTCTGAAACTCTCAGGAATGCGAGGACGGGAGCACCTCGCCTCTCCGGACCAAAACTCGGAAATGCCTGCGCGTACTGCCCCATCGAAATGGCTGCCTGTGCGATCAGCTCCGCAGAGGTTACGGCCCCCTGGCCGCCCCTGCCGTGGAATCTCACCTCTATCATTTTTCTTCTCCTTTCGTCATGCCGAGAGTCCGTATTCTCCACTCGGTACCTTTGGGGGAATCCAGCAATATAATCCCCTTTTGACCGAGCATATCTCTTATCTCGTCCGATCTTTTATAGTCTTTGTTCTTTCTTGCCTGGACGCGCTCCTCTATCAGGCTTTCAATTGCCGGGACGCTGAGGTCCACGCGGGCGAGATGCCTCGCCTTTTCCGTCTCTTGATAGAGGTCGGGACCGTCTTTCAGAAATCCTATTCCCCTCGCGAGCGCGAGGAGCCGGTCACGAGCATATACCACGGACGGGAAGCTGCTCTCGTCACGGTCGTCTATCATCCTGTTTATCATCTTCGACAGATCAAAAATCGAAGAGAGGGCGAGGGCTGCATTAAAATCATCATCCATGGCCTCGAAGAACCTCTTCTCCGCCTCCTCGGCCTGATCAAACGTCTGAGCTACTATTTCTTTCCCCTTCTCCAACTCATGGACCCGTTCCAGCGTGTAATAGAGCCTCTGAAGGGCGCTGTTCGTATCCTCTATGGAGCGGTCGGAATAATCAACAGGATTCCGATAATGAGTTGAAAGAAAAAAGAGCCGTAAGACTTCGGGGTTATACTCCTTCATAAAATCTTTAATGAGAAGAAAATTGCCGAGCGATTTAGACATCTTCTCCTTCTCGATGTTTACGAACCCGTTATGCATCCAGTAATTTACAAAACGACGACCCGTCGCTGCCTCGCTCTGGGCGCGTTCATTCTCGTGGTGGGGAAAAACCAGGTCCTTTCCTCCGCCGTGAATATCGAAGGGAATGCCGAGATATTTAGTGCTCATCACCGAACATTCGATATGCCACCCGGGCCTGCCTTTTCCGAAAGGTGTTTCCCAGAAAGGCTCTCCCTCTTTTGAGCCCTTCCACAATGCAAAGTCAAGGGGATTGCGTTTTCTTTCATCCACGTCAACCCTTGCGCCCGCGACCATCTCATCAAGACTCCGGCCGGAGAGCCGGCCGTATTCCGCAAAACTTTCCACGGAAAAATATACATCGTCTTCAATCCTATATGCGTGTCCGTTTGCAAGGAGGGTCTCCACAAGCCGGATCATATCGTCGATATGCTCTGTCGCGCGAGGCTCGTGCGTGGGAGGCAGGATGTTCAGTGCATCCATGTCTTCCTTGAAGGACGTGATATATTTTTCGCCCACTTCCTTCCACGGAATCCCTTCCTTCTGTGCTTTCTTCAGGATCTTGTCGTCGATATCGGTAAAATTCTTGACAAAAGTGACTTCATAGCCTTTGGCCCTGAGATACCGGTAGATCACGTCGAAAACGATCGCACTTCGTGCATGGCCTATGTGGCAGTGGTCATATACCGTCACACCGCATACGTATAGATTTACCTGGCCCTCGTGGATGGGGATGAACTCTTCTTTGGTCCCGGTAGATGTGTTGTACACTTTTATAGACATGTCGGTATTTTTATCATAAGACCGTGCTCTTGTCAAAGTTTATCTTGTGAAATCCTGCTCCCCCATGCAACCGGACGGATCCGGGCTTCATTTCCATTGACAAAACGGCGGGCGCTGAATTAACATGTGAGGGATTGGACAAGAATCAGGAAATGACGATCAACTCAACTTCACCAAAGGGTCATCGCATTCGTGTCGGCCGTCTCTCATGGCCCGGCTTAATTCTCTTGTCTCTCTATCTCCTTTTTTCTGTGGCGGCTGGTTTTCACCACCACGCGGACGGGCTTGCCCATGGGGATTGCCCCACCTGCCTCTTCTCCTCTTCGCCCATCCTCGCGGCAATCAGCTGCAATTCCGTTCCCTTCTCGCTCCATGCCGCATTCGTAGGACCCATGCGGAAGGAAACCCCCTTCCCAGCGGCCCATTATCCCCTTTTTAGTATCAGAGCGCCACCCGCCTGACGGGTTTCCCTCTCCCGATCAAAACATATAAAAGTTGATGTTGATGAATGCGTGGATGCCGCACCGACCGCGCCAAAGGAGGTCCTGTGAAAAGACTTATCCTTATCCCTCTTTTCGTCTGTCTCGCCTGTTCAGGCTCCTTCGCCTCTGATATTGAATCAAGGGTTAAGGCGATGGAGGACATCTTGAAGAAACAGCAGCAGATGATTGACGCACAACAGAAGGTAATCGAGCAGCTTAAGGGCGAGCTTGAGGCAACCGCAAAAAAACAGGAAACCCTTACGGTCGCCGAGAAACCAGCCTCCCCGGGGACAGGACCGAAACCATCCGGTGCATCGGCCCTCTTCGGCGGGTCGTTCATGACAAACCCGTATATATCGTTTATCCTCGATACGAATTTCTATTCCTCGAGTATCAACGAGAGGGAGCTGGCGAACCGGGGCATACCGGGATACTCGAACCTGGGCTTCGAACAGAAGAAAGGTTTTAATCTGACTGCGGGGGAGCTTTTCCTCTTCGCGCCGGTGGATCCCTATTTTAATCTCTACGCCACCATACCTTTTACGGAAAACGGGGCGTCCATCGAGGAGGCTTTCTTCCTCACCACCGACTTGCCTCAAGGGTTTCAGGTAAAGGGGGGTAAATTTAAAAGCAACTTCAGCCGCCTGAACGCTCAGCACCCACATACCTGGGATTTCGCCGACCTTCCTCTCGCCTATCGCGCGTTTCTCGGGGGTGAAGGACTCATCGAAAAAGGCGCTCAATTGACGTACCTGCCTGGACTGCCCTTCTATACAATCCTCGGAATGGAGGTGCTCCAGGGCGAAAACGAGGTAATCTTCAATAAGAATGCCACGGGAGGACCACATGGTTTTACGGGTTTCGTGAAGCAATCGATCGACGTGGGCGACTATTCCACCCTGCTTTTCGGCCCTTATGCAATGGGAGGTCAGACGCGGACAACCACGGTGGCAAATGGTGCCTTTTTCCGGGGAAATTCCCAGCTCTATGGCTTTGAGGCGGTTTATAAATGGAAACCTTCCAAATACAAAAGCCTGATCATTCAGGGGGAGTACATGGTGCGGAAGCAGGATGGTACCCTCTCGAACGCATTAGGCGCGGCTTCCGGCCTGACGAGGGCGCAGGACGGCGCATACGTCCAGGCCCTGTATCAGGTGGACCGCTGGCGGTTCGGAGCGCGTTACGACAGGTTGTCCATTTTTAATAGCGAGTACGATCTCGGGGGCGTGGACCGTCAGTTCGGGCCGGCGCCGTGGAGAGCTACAGGCGCCGTGGAGCTGAACCTGAGTGAGTTTTCACGGCTCCGGCTTCAGTACAATTATGACCGCTCGGGCGGAGACGGAAAAACAAATAACGAAGTCTACCTGCAGTTGATTCTCGGCATCGGAGCCCATTCGGCCCATGCATTTTAGGAGGAATAGATGAGAAGAACGGCCCCAATCAGCCTTATCATTGTTTTACTCTTTATGGGATCGGCATCGGCCGGCATAAACGT
Organism: Syntrophorhabdaceae bacterium; assembly: GCA_036504895.1. NCBI lineage: Bacteria > Pseudomonadati > Thermodesulfobacteriota > Syntrophorhabdia > Syntrophorhabdales > Syntrophorhabdaceae > Syntrophorhabdaceae bacterium. The sequence goes on along the minus strand of DASXUJ010000083.1, from coordinate 2,324 downwards.
GGTTGCCACCCTTCCCTGGATTGGAAGCATGGTCGCCGAAGTGGGCAGGGATAAGATCAACGTCACGGTCCTGGTGAGGCCTGGCCAGGATCCTCACATGGTCGAAGCACGTCCCAGTATGGTTCTTGCGTCCAGGAAAGCAGATATGATCGCGTATAACGGACTCGATCTCGAGATCGGGTATCTCCCTATCCTCATTGAATCTTCGAGGAACCCCGCGATCCAGCCGGGAAAGGCGGGAAACTTCGATTGCTCCCGCTTTGTCTCGGTCCTGGAAAAGCCTGCTTCAGTTGACCGAAGTATGGGCGATGTTCATCCCCTGGGAAACCCCCATTATCATCTCTCTCCGAGGAACATGAAGAGTATCGTGGTGGGGATTGCGAGGGGGCTCGGCGAAGTTGATCCCGCCAACGCCGCTTTTTACCGCGCAAACGGCACGAGCCTGGTGAAGATGATAGAAGAACGGCAGAAGATGTGGACTAATAAACCCCTCAAGGGAAAAAAATATCTCACTTACCATAAATTCTTCGAATACCTTGCGTCCGAATACGGGTTTGAAATAGTCGGCTACATCGAGGCCAAACCGGGCATTCCGCCTTCATCGGGCCATATTGAAGGTCTTATGGAGCTTTCGAAAAGGGTGAGGCTCGATGGAATCCTCACCACCTCAAGTTCTCCACGCAAGGCGCCCGATTTCATTGCCGGAAGAACCGGGCTGAAGGTGATCATGCTCCCCCAGGACGTGGGGGCTGTCCCCGGAGCCGTGGACTGGTTCAGTCTCATGGACCTTATCATCGCCGCATTATCGTAAGGACGCGGCCATGGAAGTCCTTCAGCTTCTCGCCGTCCCTTTCCTCGCCTGTCTTTGTCTTATCCTTATCCACACATATTTCGGCATTCACGTGCTGGAAAGGGGCATTATTTTCGTCGATCTCTCACTCGCCCAGTTTATCGGCCTCGGCATCGCATGCGCCCTCTATTTCAACCATGAAGCCCCTGACCAGTATATCTGGTCAACCGCCTTCGCCGTGATCGGGGCAATCCTGCTTTCCTTTTCGCGCTGTATCAGCCGGTTTGTAAATATTGAAGCCTTTATCGGTGTGCTCTATATCTTCGGTCTCTCCGCAAGCATCTTAATTCTCGACCGGACACCGCACGGACTGGAGGAGTTGAAGTCCCTCTTCAACGGCAATATCCTTTGGGTCAGCGGGAGAGATGTCTGGTGCGCAGCCCTTCTTTATACAGTGATAGGGATCTTCCACCTCATATTCAGAAAGCGGTTCTTCGCCCTCTCCTATGGGAATGCGCAAAGCCCGGGGTGGGAATTTATCTTCTTTCTCACCTTCTCCCTCGTTCTTGTCAGTTCCGTTAAGCTTGCAGGGATACTTCAGGTCTTCGCTTTTCTCGTCATTCCGGCCCTTATCGGCAGACTCTTCGGGGGAAGTCCGGGCCGGGTCCTCGTGGGTGGTTGGGCGATCGGCCTCGGGGCGAGTATCTTCGGCCTCACCTGTTCCTATGTCTTCGATCTCCCCACGGCGCCGCTTATCGTTTCATCCTTATGTCTCGTTTTTTTCTCGATGCTCACGGTCACCATGTTGAGAAAGAGGCGCTTTCCCGCAAAATTATAGTATAATAAGCAACCAGGAAAGGTAATATATCAATAGATGACTATCACGCCGCCTCTCTCCAGATTCGGACTACCCGCCGCAGCAGCGATCATCCTCCTCAGTGCGGGCTGCGCCGGCATCTGGTCCTTTCTCTCCTCGTCGGGTCCGGACTGGATGCTTTTCGATACGGGCCGGCTCAGGGATTACTATTATAATCCCGCGGGCGTTGAATGCCTCTCCCAAAGAATAGTGAAAGTACGCATCGCCGCCGTGATAAAGAGCGAAGAAGGCAGGAACTGGGAGGTCAGCGAAAGAATGAAACGAGGCCTGACCCTCGGCGGGTATGAAAATTACCAGTCATCGCAGGATGTCTATGTGGTCGACTGTACAGGGAAAGAGTACCGCCTCATTTCGGGCGCCGATTATGACGATAAAGGCAATAAGCTCAGCTCCTACGAGCGGCCCGACTTCCCATGGGAACCGATCCCCTCCGGCTCGGTCCTCGATACGCTCATTACCTTCAAATCCGTCTGCCCCTGACCCCCGATAACTCCTATCTCCGCCGAGGTCCCGGGGTTTTACACCATAAGGTACTTCTTCTTCACCTCTTCATCCGCCTCGAGCTCCGCCACGGTCCCTTCGAAGCGGATGATCCCCTCGTCGATGACATAGGCCCTGTCGATCATCCTAAGGGCCGACTTCACGTTCTGCTCGGAG